>DASTZT010000338.1:0-2516 GCA_035764225.1 Ktedonobacteraceae bacterium | reverse complement strand
AGGGCTTTGAGCAACTGGAGAGAACGTGTCGCCTCTGTATAGCTTGGCAGCACATAGACGATCAGCTTCGGGCAGGCAACAAGCACGCTGCCAAGAGCCGCTATGAGCAGGTCGATTGGCGGTCTGGTCACCGCAGAGGCCGTATCTGGAGCCAGCACCAACACCTTACAATCGTCAGCCTCAATTGCTGCCTCTTTTTTCAAAGCTACCAGCTTCTGAATAGCCTTTTGCATATGCTCGGAGGAGAGATAAAGGGGAATATTTTGATCCTGTGAAACTCTCGATGCAGCTTTTTTAAAGTAATAATCGACCATACGCTTGACGATGGTGCTTAAATGAATATGTGCTTGCTTGCGAAAGGCCAGAAAATTGCTGACCATTTCAGTCAGGCGCGGGTACATAATGTGCGAGTGGAGTCGAAAGTAGAGTCCAGGCGCTACTATGCTAGGAAAGATGGCTTCATAGCGTCTCTGCCTCAAGAAATGGACGACGCGAGCTGCTTCTGGATCAAGCAGAATGCCTCTCAGCCATTGGCTTATATGGGTTCCTGGGAAAAAGACTTTGCTAGTTTCAATGATGCGGTTAATTCGCGGATCACAGGCAAAAATCTGAGCCTGGAGCTTATTACAAAGAACATCGATTGTCCCAACAGCCAGAGGATCATTCGCTACTATCTGGTCTACCGCACTTAATCCTACCGCAACAGCATCGCCTATGCCGACATCCAGCGTGACGAGAAAACGGGGAGTATCCGGTTTCTCCTGTTGGCAGGAAGGATAACAGTCTAAATAACATGTGGGCATGGAAAACACATCGTTATCACTCTGTTTATTCATGTATCAACCGATGCTTATAGTTAGGCCGACATCTCTCTGAAGCTGTCACGAAAGGAGAGAGCAAGACGTTACGCAAGTAAGATAAGTTCTAAAGCAGTGTGCAGTCTGTATATAGCCGTTATCGAAGCAGTGGTTCCTTATCAAAGGTAGGCAGTGTGATATCTTATGAGCTTGAATACGCCTCCTCGCCGTCTCACTCTTAGTGGACAGCTTATCCTTAGCCTCTTGTGGTTCGCTCTGAACCTGCCATTATCGGCCCTGTTGCCCATAGTGGTTCCAACCCAAATTTTGCTTTTTGTGGCCCCTGGACAGGTCGGAAACGCTCAGCAGGTCACGTTTCTTGTCTGGCTTTCAGCTCTCGGAGCGGTCATCACCTTATTGATCCCGCCCGTGATTGGCCTGCTCTCAGATTACACTCCCGGCCCGCTTGGTCGTCGCCGCCCCTATATCATCGCTGGTGCTATAGTGACACTTATCAGCGCACCCCTGTTGATCAAAGCCAGCAGCATCATTATGCTGATGCTTGGTCTGGGAGTCCTACTCCTGGGGCTGAATATCACCATAGCAGGATATCAGGGCCTGATCCCCGATCTGGTACCAAACGAGCAACGTGGAGCTGCCTCCGGCTATATGGGGCTGATGACCATTCTGGGCAACGTAGGCAGCCTTGCTCTGGCGGCATGGCTTTTCGCTCCGGTGAGCTTACACACCACAGCAGCAAATACTATTCGCAGTGGCGCAGCCTTCTATTACGGCAGCACCATTGCCGTTTTACTGATCGGCGTCCTGATTACGGTGATAGGGATACGCGAAACTCGCCTCTTGCCCAAATCAATAACGCTGGCTCAGGCGGAATCGCAAATAAAGTTTCAGTTCCACAAATGGTTTGCACGCCACTGGCTCAAACCCTGGCGCGAGCGTAATTTCACGCTGGTTTTCTTGACACGCTTTGCCGTGATGATGGGGCTGGCGCTTTTTATGACGTTTATTGAGTATTACCTTGCGAATGTTGCGCATATCACCAATTTTGTCCAGGCGACGGCAACCGTCGCCATCCTGACATTGCTCGGCGCTGTCTTCAGCGCCCTGCTGCTAGGGATTTTCTCCGATTATGTCAAGCGTGCTCCGTTGGTAAGCATGGCAACGACCTGCATGGCGATTGCCGCCTTCGCCTTTGTCATCTTCCCCGGTGGCTTCCCCCTCTGGCCGCTAGGGGTGGTTTTTGGCCTGGGCTATGGAGCGTATACCAGCGTGGACTGGGCCTTGTCGGTCGATGCCTTACCATCGACCGAGACCGCTGGCAAAGACTTAGGACTATGGAATGCTTCCGCGACCTTGCCTACTGTTATCGCTCCTTTGCTAGGGGGTATGATTATTATCCTGGCTCATATGCACGGATCAACTGCTCTGGGATATCGCCTCGTTTTTGCGACGGCAACCTTCTTTCTGATTCTCGCAGCTATAGGTATACTCTTCGTGCGTGAACGCAAGGAAAACAGCTCAGCTCCGGGACAGGTCCAACGCAGGATGAATATTGGGTGGAAACTGGCGTTCCAAACGCGGGCCGGAAAAGCGCGTGGGTTCCTGCGCTTCTGGCCATTATGGGAAAACTTCACACGCTCAATATGGCATCTAGAGTCGATTCCCCATGCCCCATATCATTTACTAGAGATACGCTTC
>DASTZT010000337.1:0-21356 GCA_035764225.1 Ktedonobacteraceae bacterium | reverse complement strand
ATCGGCCTGGGTCTGGGCTATATTGTTGCCCTGGCAATGCTAATTAAGTGGTTCCCGGATCGGCGCGGCTTTATCACTGGTCTGGCGGTGGCGGGCTTCGGCGCTGGTGCCGCCGTGACTGGCCCGGTTGCGGCTGCTTACCTGCTGCCAAGTCTGGGACTCAGCAACACCTTCCTCGTTCTTGGGATAGCCTATTTCATCATCGTCGTTGTCGCGGCCCAGTTTTTCCGCACCGCGCCTGATGGTTACGCTCCGGCTGGCTGGACTCCCACACCAAAGCTCCAGGAAAATCGTGCTACACGCGAATATACGCTGGGAGAGTCGCTTACTTCTCCCAAATGGTATGTCCTGTGGCTCATTCTGGCACTGAACGTCACGGCTGGCGCTGCGCTGATCTCGGTTGCTTCGCCGCTCGCCCAGGACTTCACCAAAGTTTCTGCCGCTCTCGCCGCCATACTGGTAACCACGATCTCGATCTTTAATGGCGCGGGCCGTCTGTTCTGGGGCTGGCTTTCGGACGCTATCGGTCGCCCGTTCACCTTCCTGAGCCTGTTTGTGATCCAGATTGTTGCCTTCGCCCTGACGCCATTTATCGGCAATTTCGTGATCCTCTTCATCCCAATTTCGATTGTTGGTCTGTGCTATGGTGGTGGCTTTGGCACGATGCCAGCCTTCGCCGCTGACTTTTTCGGCCCCAAAAACGCTGGCACGATCTATGGCGCGATGCTTACGGCCTGGAGCGCGGGTGGCATTGTTGGCCCCATTCTGATCGCCAGTATAGATACCAGGACGGCGCTCTATATTATCGCTGGCATCATGGTGGTAAGCTGCGCCTTGCCATTGGTTGCTCGCGCTCAAGCACGCCAGGAACAGCCCGCGCCAGTTGCTACTGGCGGAAAATAATACGTTAGTAGACTATGCTTCACCAGGGACAGTTGTCCCTGGTGAGCCATTATTGCCAACAGGGTTCCCTACCAGTCCTCCGATCAGTAACAGTAAAAATTTTATACAGCCAGGCTGATTTTATGCGAAACCTGACGTTATGGTACAATAAAGCCACATTCTTTTAGGAAAGACTATCAATTTAGCAAGAAGCTGCGAAGGACACCTGGCGGGGATACCTCCACAAGAACAAGGAACGCATGCTATGCAAGAACATTCATTATTGCCGGAAGTCGTGCAGACCACGGTATCCGAGGTCATGCAGATAGGCTCCACGGTACAGCCATTTAGCAAGGAGAGCCTGGAAAAGGCTCCACGCATTCGCGATGCGAAGGTCGTTCATAGCGTCTGCCCCTATTGCGCTGTGGGTTGCGGTTTGAATGTCTATGTGAAAGATGGCAAGGTGATTGATATTGAGGGCAATCCCAATAGTCCGATCAATCATGGGACGCTCTGCCCGAAAGGTTCAGCAACCTTCCAGTATACGATCAATCCCAGCCGCCTGACACAGGTGCTCTATCGCGCTCCATACAGCAACCATTGGGAAGTCAAATCGCTTGACTGGGCGATGGAACAGATTGCGCAGCGTGTTAAGCAGACACGCGACGAGACCTTTGTCGATTATTTGCCCGATGGGCGCGAAGTCAATCATACGCTGGGGATCGCCTCGCTTGGTGGGGCAACGCTGGACGTTGAAGAGAACTATCTGATGAAGAAGTTGCTCACGGGCGGCCTCGGCATTGTCTCAATCGAGAACCAGGCCCGTATATGACACAGCTCTACTGTACCCGGTCTGGGTATTACATTAGGGCGCGGCGGAGCCACAACGTTCCCGCAGGATCTCGTCAATAGCGATTGTATTTTAATCATGGGCAGCAATATGGCTGAGGCCCACCCGGTTGCGTTTGCCAATGTGGTGAAGGCAAAGGAGCGTGGAGCGAAGGTTATCCACGTCGATCCGCACTTTTCGCGCACGTCGGCGCTGGCAAATCTGTATATTCCGACGCGGGCGGGGTCCGATATTGTCTTCCTGGGCGCAATTATTCGCTACCTGCTAGAGAATAACGCCTATTTCCACGAATACGTGGTGAATTATACCAACGCGCCCATGCTCGTTAGCGAAGACTATAAAGATACGGAAGAGCTGGATGGGATCTTTTCAGGCTTCGATCCCGAAACGAATTCCTATCCTGATGTGAGTAGTTGGGACTATCAGCGCGACGAACATGGACAGCCTAGAATCGATCCGACGCTGCAAGATCCGCAGTGCGTCTTCCAGATTATGCGTCGTCACTTCGCCCGCTACACGCCGGAGATGGTTGAGCAGGTCTGCGGGGTGCCACGCGAGCAGTGGATGCAGGTAGTACAAACGCTGGCCGAGAATACTGGACGCGAACGTACCTCTGCGATCTGCTACGCCGTTGGCTGGACGCAGCAATCGAAGGGCGTGCAAATTATTCGCTCAGCCGCGATTATGCAGCTTCTACTGGGCAATATTGGGCGTCCCGGCGGCGGCATTATGGCGCTGCGTGGGCATGCCTCAATCCAGGGTTCGACCGATGTACCCACGCTGTACGATCTGCTCGCTGGCTATATGCCCCAGCCTAGCACTCTCCTGCCGCAGCAAACGCTGGCGGAATATATCGCGACCTCCGGTATGAAAACAGGCTGGTGGTCCAATTTCCCGGCCTATATTATGAGCCTGCTCAAAGCCTGGTATGGCGAGGCCATTCACGATGGCGATAGCGACTGTGGCTACTGCTGGCTGCCGAAGACGGTTGGCGACCATTCGCACCTGGTGACGAGCTATCAAATTCTGGATGGCAAGATCAAGGGCTACTTCCTCTTTGGACAAAATCCCGCCGCAGGCAGTACCAATTCACGCATGCAGCGCCAGGCTCTGGAGCAGTTGGATTGGATGGTGGTGCGTGACCTCTACGAGGTTGAGTCGGCGGCGTTCTGGTACAAAGGGCCAAAGGGGGAACCGGTTGATCCAAAGAAGATCAAAACCGAGGTGTTCCTGCTACCCGCCGCAGCCTCGACGGAAAAAGAGGGTAGCTTCACCAATACACAACGGCTCTTACAGTGGCGCGATAAAGCGGTTGATCCGCCCGGCGATGCCCGCTCGGACCTGTGGTTCGTCTATCACCTGGGCAAACGGCTGAAAGAGCTGTACGCCGATAGCAAAGCGCCGAAAGAGCGTCCTTTGCAGGCGTTGACCTGGGATTACGATGCAACAAAGCCAGATCCGGATTCGCGTATACTGGACGAGCCAGATGCTCTGCTGGTGTTAAAAGAAATCAACGGATACTATGTCCGCCCACCTGAAGGTTCCAATGGCGCACCGGATCGCATCTACACCCTGCGAGATGCTCCGCATGTGCCGAATTTTGTGGCGCTTAAAGGCGACGGTAGTACGGCTTGCGGCTCATGGATCTATAGCGGGGTCTATCCAGAACCGGGCAATAATCGAGCGGCATCGCGTATACCCGATGACTATACGAATTTGCAATGGGGCTTCTCCTGGCCTGCCAATCGACGCATCCTTTACAATCGCGCCTCGGCTGATCCACAGGGTCGTCCCTGGTCGGAGCGGAAAAAGTATGTCTGGTGGGATGAGGAACAAAAGAAGTGGACCGGCTATGATATCCCAGATTTTCCGCTCAATAAAGCTCCCGACTACACGCCCTCGCCAGGGGCAAAGGGAATGGATGCGATCTCCGGTAGCGATCCCTTCATCATGAAGCCGGACGGCAGAGGATGGCTGTTTGCGCCCAAAGGGTTGAAAGACGGGCCTTTGCCCGCCCATTATGAGCCAGCAGAATCGCCCGTGCATAATGCGCTCTATAAACAGCAGAGCAATCCCGTCGCCCATTATTATCGCGAGCGCAAAGATAACCCTCTGTCTCCCGTTGGCGACGAGCATTATCCCATCGTCATCACCACCTATCGCCTGACCGAGCACCATGTCAGCGGCCCAATGACGCGCTGGATGCCCTGGCTCAATGCTCTGCAACCAGAACTCTTTGCCGAACTCAGTCCTGAACTGGCAAAGGAGCATCATATCAAGCACGGCGATTGGATGGTTATTAGCACACCACGCGGCGAAATTGAGGCGCGAGCAATGGTCACGCGGCGTCTACGGCCTTTACAGGTACGCGGACAGACGGTTCACCAGATCGGTTTGCCGTTCCATTGGGGCTTCCAGGGGAAGAGCAAGGGCAGCATTACCAACGATCTTGCTCATATGGTGCTGGAGCCAAACGTCAGTATTGAAGAGGCCAAAGCGTTCACCTGCAATGTACGCCCAGGACGCATCTCGTAGGAGGAGTACACGATGGCAATCAAGCCTACTGCACGCGCTGGCAGGCAACTTGACATGTTGAAGATAGCGCAGGATGCTATCGCGCCCTTGCGCAAGGAGCCATCGTTGCCAGTTGAGGCCGCGATGGGCTTTTTCACCGATACCAGCCTCTGCATCGGCTGCAAAGCCTGCGAGGTGGCCTGTAAACAGTGGAATCAATTACCAGCAAACGACGCGGTGTGGCGCGGCTCAAGCTACGATAATACCGGTCAGTTGAGCGCGACCACCTGGCGACATGTGCAATTTATCGAACAGATCGGGCGAGGGCGACCAACGGCGTCACCCTCGCCTAACCTCCCGCTCTTCGACGGAGAAATAGCCCAGGCCAGAAGCAACGGCACCATTCCAAGCACCCCACCTGGAACTGCACTACCGTTCTTTAATAGCGACCGCTGGTTGATGCAGAGCGACGTATGCAAGCATTGCGCCAATGCTCCCTGCCAGGAAGCCTGCCCAACGGGGGCGATTATTCGCACCGAGTTTGACACGGTCTATGTGCAGCAGGACATCTGTAACGGCTGCGGCTACTGCATCGTGGCCTGTCCATTTGGCGTGATCGCTCGCGATGAGCAGGGAGATCATACGGCGCATAAGTGTACGCTCTGTTATGATCGTTTGAAAGATGGCCTGGAGCCAGCCTGCGCCAAAGCCTGCCCAACCGACTCTATCGTCTTCGGAGAAGTCGAGCAGTTGAAACAGCAGGCGCAGGAGCGGCTAGGCACCCTGCATAATAGAGGAGTGAAAGAGGCGAGGCTTTACGGGGTTGATGACAATATCCTCGATGGCGGCCTCAATTCGTTCTTTCTCTTGCTGGACGAACCCGAAGTATACAACCTACCCAGCAACCCTCAGCGGCCCTCAAATAATGTCGTTCCGGCATCTCTCTGGACGATTCTGGCGGCGGCCATCATGGGCCTGTTGGGGATACTCTTCTTCAGGGAGTAGTTTCAATCCCTCAATCGGGTCGAGCAGAACCATGACCGTCGCCACATCTCTGAAGAGAGTATATTCATCACGGCCTGATGGGTCAATAGCAAATTATAGTAGGGAGTATTTTTGATGAGAGAGCTTATATCGGACGATACGATGGAGCAGCTAGCCACACTCACTACGGGCTATACTCCCGCTCCCGAAAAAGAGCTACAGGAGCCAACATATTATGACTATCCTGTGCTAAAAGCTCCAATCTGGCGCTGGGAGATTGTCTGGTACTTCTTTTTTGGCGGATTGGCGGCTGGCTGCTACGTGATTGCCAGCATCGCCTCTCTTTTCGGCACAAAAGAGGATCGCGCCGTAGCACGCACTGGCTATTATCTTTCACTACTGGCGTTACTGCCCTGTCCACCACTTTTGATTAAAGACCTGGGACGCCCTGAGCGATTTCTGAATATGCTGCGGATCTTCAAGGTCAAATCCCCCATGTCAATGGGCGTCTGGGGTCTGCTCAGCTTCTCGCTGTTCAGCGGCATAACGGCGGTCAACCAGGCTGCCAGAGATGGGCTATTGGGCAAATGGTGGGGAGCAAGGTTAGTAGCTGCCATTCCGCAAAGGTTGCTGGCGATGCCGGGCAGCCTGTTCGGGGTGTTCCTCGGCGGCTATACTGGCGTCTTGCTGGCCGCAACCAGCGTGCCGCTCTGGTCACGCAGCAAATTGCTTGGAGCGGTCTTTGTCTCATCGGCCATCTCCACCAGCTCCGCGCTGATCTCGCTGGTCTTGCGGCTCGCGGGTGCGCCTGCGAGAACACTGCATAAGCTCGAAAATCTGGAATGGGTGGCCATGCTGGTAGAGATCGTCGGCTTGCTCACGTTTTTACGTGGCTCTGGTCGGGCGGCGCGTCCTCTGGTCGGGACTGGCCCAACAGAGCAGGGAAAAACCTTCTGGCGCTTTATGTTTGGTGGTGGACTGGCCTTACCCCTGGTGCTCCAGACCCTTACACTCGTGGGACGCCGTCCAGAGAAACGCCACACAGGCAGAGGGCTGCTGATCTCCCTGCTGGTGCTGGTCGGTGGCTACTTCCTGCGTAAAACCATCATCGATGCCGGACGCGCATCCAGCCAACAGTCCCACACCACGTTGTGGAATGCAAAACGCTAAGCGTGATATATAGGACAAGGGGAAGAAATGAGGGCAAGCGTAAAGCCCCTTCCCTCCCACCCGGCCTCCCCTTGCCCCTACCGGACAGCGTTACCAGATATCATTGGCGTGTTTATTGCTGGCGGCTCGACCAGCGTTGCATTGCTTCCCAGCGTCTGAAGGCGATGCGCATAAACTCCAGGCAGCGCTCCTCGATCTGAGCCAGCGAGGTTTTGGGCGAAAAAGTAAACGACCAGCCACCCTTATCTTCTATCAGGGGCATCTATCGTACTAATTGATCGCGTGCCACCGTCCAGACGCCTCCAAAGCTTAAATCGCGCTGGATCACGGCCACAACGACCTCATCTTCTCTAGCATCCATTGTTGCACGCCAGATAGCTTCCGCCTTCTCACGCAGCACTCCTGCTGCTTGCAACGTGCGGGCGGGTCTTTCTAACGCCTCTTGCGAGAAAGTATGCATACGACACCTCCTTCCACATAGTATATCATATTCAGCTTTTGCTGCCTGATTTGCGTACGCCTGCAACCTCAACCATAGATTCCTGGTCAGATTCTGGCTTCTTTCGGGATGCAAGCGCAGGTCGTCGCCAACATCGGCATAGCCAGAAGCTTAGACCGCTCAACAACAACAATCCTATCAGGAGGCCCAACGCATCCTGCCAGAGTGCTAGCTGGCTCAAAAATTTTACCAGTTCGGCAGGCAACAGCTCAAACAGCCTGTTGTCTCTGACGACGGCAGGAGTTACAGCGAACAGCGCGGAATAGAGCAGCATATGGTCGTGTCCATAGGCTAATGAGAGACTTGTTCTATAGCGACCAGGGAGCAGGGCATGAGGGAGGGTAATGGAGTAGTCGAGAGCTTTTAGCGGCTGGAGAGCGTCCGGTTTTAGCGGTATATTTTGTAGCAGGTTGCCGTTAGGAGCGAAAATTTCCAGGTGGCCCGCTGGTTGCAGCAATACAGTGCCAGTGTTGAGCAGTTCGATCAGCAGGCGCTGCTGATTACCTGTATCGTCGCTACCCATACCTGTGATAGTGAGCGATTCTTTTCGAGCGAGATGAACAGATGATATATTGGATGCATGCAGATGAGGCGCTACAAGGCTTTGACTATGAGATAGCTGCGTGCGTTCAGAAAGCACTTGTCTAGTTCTGGAAAGGGATGGGAAAGGATTGCTTAAAGTACTGATGAGCATGAGTAGCAAGAAAGTAGTGATGAGCATGACTATATGATAAGCTAAACGTAATTTGGCGTAAGGGATTAAAAATAGCTTTTGCACTCTATGCTCCTCCTGGCTTGAGAAAGAGGAAAGTTCGTAAAATAAGCTCAGCAGCAGTTCTACGTTCATTGTAATCTGCGCAGAAACTGATGGCTGCCAATGTAGGCAAGCAGAAGAGGCGCTTCAACTTTTCGGCTGCTGTTTCGTAAATGTTTTCGTATAGCGCACGTAACCACAACAGGTTAAATACTGTATCTCGATAGAGCAAAAGAGAGAAGAAGCAAATGGCGAGTGATATAGGCAATGTTGGCGGTACCGATCCAATGACGAGAACGACCGCGAAGCTTTCGCCGGAGAATAATACAGTACATATAAACAACGACGAAAATACTACCAGCAGTAAACAAACAAGCCAGAGTGAGGCAGAGCCAGGGAAGCAGGGCCAGCAAGCTTCCAACAAGATCGATAGCTTGCAACTGACGGTAATTGAGGGCTTCCAGGTTGGGCGAGGGGCAGCTCGCATTGATCCGGGCGATATGGCACTGCTAGGTTGTCAGGCGGGCGATATTGTGCTCATTACAGGAGCTCGTACGACAGCGGCAAAAGTCGTGCCGAGCGCGATTGTTGATCGTGGTCAAAAAACCATCCAGATGGATAGTCAGGTGCGACAGAACAGTGCGTCGGGTCTGGGAGAGCGCATCACCATTCGCAAAGCGAAGGTCCAGGAGGCAGAGAAAATTTCGCTCCTGCCACTGAGCGGAGGCGCACCGATTCAAGAGAGCGATCTGCAATATATTGCCCGTTACATGGTCGGGTTGCCAGTCGCGATTGGCGATCTGTTACGCATTGGCACGCCCGGCACGACTCCACGCGAGTTTCTGATCATCGGCACAACGCCCGCCACTCCAAGCTATACCATTCGCAGGCAGACGACGGGTCAGCTCCCGATTGAGGAGCCGCTGATCCCTGAGACGGATACCGAAGCGGTGCTGGTCCACGCTAAAACCGTTGTGCGAGCGCAGGTACGAGGGGCCACAAATAACACTCCGGGGCGGGTTAGCTACGAAGATATTGGCGGACTGGGCAAAGAACTGCAACGCATTCGCGAAATGATCGAACTACCGCTAAAATATCCCGCCGTCTTTGATCGCCTGGGGGTTGAACCGCCTAAGGGGGTTTTACTTTACGGCCCACCGGGAACGGGCAAAACGCTGATTGCGCGCGTCGTGGCGGCAGAGACGAACTCAGCTTTTTTTGTGATCAATGGTCCAGAAATCATCAACAAGTTTTATGGAGAAAGCGAATCGCGCTTACGAGCGGTTTTCCAGGATGCGCAGCGCCGCGCCCCCAGCATCATCTTTATTGACGAGCTGGACGCCCTCGCCCCCAAACGAGCCGAGACAGGCGGTGAGGTCGAACGACGGATCGTGGGGCAGCTGCTGGCTTTGATGGATGGCCTAGCCTCGCGCGGACAGGTGGTCTTGATTGGCGCAACCAATCAGCCCAACGCGCTCGATCCAGCAATACGCCGCCCCGGTCGCTTTGATCGCGAGATCTCATTGCGCGTACCCGATGTGCGTGGACGCCAGGAGATATTGCACATTCATAGTAAAGACGCGGCCCTGGCAAACGACGTTGATCTGGCGCGGTTGGCTCAGCTCACGCCTGGTTTCGTGGGAGCTGACCTGGAGGCGCTGTGTCGGGAGGCAGCCATGATTGCCTTGCGCAGAGTGCTGCCCTATATCGATTACCAGCGCGGCTATATTCCCTATGAAACGCTGGTCAATCTCAATATCACGATGGCAGATTTCCAGGCCGCGCTACGTGAGATAGAGCCTTCGACCACGCGAGAAGTCTATGTTGAGGTCAGCGAGACCTCGTGGGAAGACATCGGCGGACTGGAATCAGTGAAAAACTCATTGACAGAAGGGGTGGAATGGCCTCTGCGCTATCCAGAGATTTACGCCAATGCGAAGGTCGAGCCGCCAAGAGGCGTGCTGTTTTCAGGCCCTCCTGGCTCTGGCAAAACCTTGATTGCCCGCGCCCTTGCGAATCAGTGCGAGGCCAGTTTCATTTCCATCAAAGGGCCGGAGCTGCTCTCTAAATGGGTAGGTGAATCAGAGAAAGGGATACGCGAGATTTTCCGCCGAGCGAAGCAGGCAGCTCCCTGCCTCGTCTTCTTTGACGAAATCGACTCGTTGGCTCCGCGCCGTGGTGGCGGCAACGATGGCAACGTCGGCGATAGAGTGATAGCCCAACTGCTGACCGAGATGGATGGTATTGAAGGGCGCGAAGGCGTCATCGTGCTGGCCGCCACGAATCGACCGGAGCTTATTGATACCGCCTTGCTGCGTCCAGGGCGCTTTGATTTGATCGTTGAATTACAGTATCCTGACGACATTGAGCGCGAGGCTATTTTCGCGGTCCACCTGCGGGGCAGACCGGTAGCACCAGACGTAACAATAAAAGAACTGGCCCGGCTCACCCCAGGACGCAGCGGAGCCGATATCGAGGCCATCTGCCGCCGCGCTGCTCTGTTAGCGTTGCGCGATTGGATTACCCCTAAGCTCAGCCTGGGCCAGGTTCAGGTAACTGAGCAGATCGCCTCCACAGGTTTTTTAGATGGCCAGGACAACGAAACCAACGCGATGTCCGATCCGGCTGCCCAACCTGCTATCGCAACCATTGCGGAGGGCACAGACCAGGCAGGTCCGCAGATTCCCTCCACGCGCTTCCAGATCCGTGCCGAGCATTTCGCCCGCGCCATTGATGAACAGCGCGACCGCTACGCCGTCCAGGAAGCGGCAGAGGAGGAGCGTACACGCCAGGAACGAGGACGCCAGCGATTACTAGACATGGCGGCTGGCTATAACAACCAAAACAAACCGAAGCCGCCGCTACGGGGCTTCCGTCTCTGGCTAGCACGACTGTTTGGCCTTGTTTAGAGCCAAAAAAAAGCAACGGGATGTTTTTGAAACATCCCGTTGTTATTATAATAGGAAAGTGTTCCATTTACGCAATGGTTTCTTATGCGTAAAATTACATTTCCACATATAAGACATACCGTAATGCACGTTTGCAAAGTTTTTGCTCTTTGCCAGTACCATGCACTTACAAAATATAGGCAACTATGATATAATAAATAGCGGAGAGAGTCTAACGCAGTGAAGGGAGAACTCAATGTCACAGATACATGACAACTCCTCTTCCGTCTCCCGTAAGCAAGTGACAGAGCTGTACTTGAAAGTCATACGGTTGATCGATGAGCGAGTAGCCCCCTATCTGGGGAAAGCGACCACCCGTGCCCTGGTACAAGGTGCCGCCAGGCGAGTGACGAACGAGTACCCATTTCTCAGTTGTCTTATCAAGCAACCGTATACTGATCTAGAGCCATCTTTCATTCAGGAGCAGCTCTCCGGCGTCACTCCAGAGGAACTGACAGCCGGACTAGACGCGCTTTTGGACGAATGTTTCGCGGGCCTGCGAGAACTGACAGGAGATTTGATCGTACCGCCATTACACCAGGAAGTAACCAACCAGTTAAGGCAGCTACAATAACTAAAGGAGCATCATGGAGAGCAGTGTACAGTCAGAGTCACAAATCCGAGATGGCACGCACCGCTCTTCCAGAGTATACAGCGGAGATCGCCTCTCCGCGCTACGCCGCGAAATGGAATATATCAATAAAATTGGTAAGCGGTTTGTAGCGGCGATTGATCGCTTCCAGGTTCACCGAGCACTACTGGCTGCCCTTCAAGACCTTTATAGCTTCTCTGCCTGCTGTATTCTACTAAAAAGTGATCCATACGAACTGTTTATTATTCCCTGTTACCCTCTTGATGCTACTTTTTTAGAGAGTATGATCTTGCGCATTGCCAGCGCAGCCAGCGCAATTGATTTTCCCGATATAGACGTATCCCGCCTTGCCAGAACAGCCTACTTTGACGCTCCAGATGAACTTGCCCAGACGCGCATTCCAGGCAAGAGCATCAGCACTCAGATCGGCTCGTGCTTAAACATTCCTTTAACGGTAGAAAGCCGCATTATTGGCATGTTGAGCCTCTTCGATGAGGAGCCGAGCACATTTGATGCGGATCTGCTGCAAATGAGCACGATCATCGCCGACTACGCAGCCGTGGCTCTAGAGAATGTACGTCTGCGCGAGCGTGAAAATGCGCTCTGGCGCGATGCTGAGCTTGAACGCCAGCGTCTGGAGCTGATTATTCGCAGTATGGCTGAAGGCTTATTGATTACGGACTCGCAGGGAGCGATTAAGTCGCTCAACAATTCGGCTCAGCAATTATTAGCGCAGGCGCAGATTGATTTCACTCCAGATATTCCGCTGCGTCAGTTAGCCGAGACGAGCAGCGTGCCGTGGCTCCCCCGGTTGACGGAAATCATTGACATGGCGTTGCGAGGAAAGACCGTCACCAATCAAGAGCTGGTTGCTGGTTTGAGCAGCGATGCGGGTGAGGCGGTGGCGCTTACGCTCAGCATCAGCGCGGCCCCTCTCCACGATGCCAGCGGCACATCCCGCCCTATCGGTGTTGTGGCAGTGCTGAACGACGTGACCTCGAATAAACAGGTTGAGCGGATGAAAGACGAATTTGTCTCTGTCGTCTCGCACGAGTTACGCACACCGCTCACAGCAATTAAAGGCTACACCCAGCACCTGGTACGCCGTATTGAGCGACGTATACGCAAGTTGCATAACACTCAGGCACAACCCGGCTCGACCGGCGAACTGCCTGAAAGCTATGATCTGCGCAGCTTGAATATCGTACAGAGCCAGACGGAACATCTGGAGCGATTGGTCAACGATCTGCTCGATCTTTCACAGGTCCAATGGGGTCAGTTGAAGCTGAACCATACCACCTTCTTCCTGGCGGATGTGCTGGCGGAACACGTTCGTTCGGCCCAGGCCAGCGCGGAGCAGCATAGGATTCGCCTCGACATTCAGGTACCGGACTCAAAGATTACTGCCGATAACATCCGTATAGGGCAGGTGATTGGCAATATTCTAGACAATGCAGTGAAATACTCTCCTCATGGAGGGCAGGTAATTGTTCGCCTGACAGAACTGGATGGAGACTATCTGGTAAGCGTGCTTGATGAAGGGGTAGGGGTCAGTCCAGAACACTACGATCATATCTTCGAGCGTTTTTATCGCGTGCATAATACCGCCAGCCATCAGTATACCGGCATCGGGCTGGGCCTCTATGTCGCCAAAGCGATCATTGAGGGGCATGATGGACGGATCTGGTTCACCAGCAACCAGGGTATCGGCAGCACTTTCCACTTTACCCTCCCACATACTCCACGAGACAAAACGCCAGAAGCTGTCCCCGGCAAAGTTTGACCACGAAAATAGAGCTATCCAGCTCAGGTTCGCAAGGTATGCAACAGATCGGTAGGACTGAAGCCAAAATGGTCAAGCAGATAGGAATAACCAAAGGGCGTAAAGTGAATTGTAGCCCAGGTTGCACGCAAATTCTGGATTGTGCGCAAGATGCGTACCTCGCCCCAGAGGGGATGGCGTAAATCACTCAGAGCATTGATCAGATCTCCTGTGCTTGTAACGAGTACTCCACAGGACACTATCAGGATCTGGACAAAGACATTGTGCGTCAGGGCCACAGGGCTGAGAGAAGTGAATAATCCAATATAGAGAACGGCTCCTGATGCTATCGCGGGACAAAGCACATCAAGCCAGATATACAGGGCGGAGGGTTCGTGCAAGAACAAGATCGTTACCCCAAGCGGACCAATCGCCCAACCAACGAGAGGACCATGTCGGAAAAGCATAACAAACAAATGTGCGCATCTGAAGACGGCTAACCAGAGAACCAAGAGAGCTACTAAACCCAGATAGCTGGTTACATGGAAACCTGTAAGCGTATATGGCATGGACAATCTCCTCACACTCCTGCTCCTAATAAACGCATAGAAGCAATCCCTATCAACATATATTATATGCCAACGATGGCTTTCCGTGCAATTACCACGGCCATAATTTGGGACTAGATCTGTTCCAGACTCCATCCTTCTTCACCGACCAGAGGGACAAAGACGCAATTTCCCAAAGAGCGTGTACGCGTTCCCCACGGCACGCGCTGAATCAGCCGCAGCTCCTGATGCTCCTGCTCGCCGATAGGAATGACCATCTGGCCCCACATGACCAGCTGCCCCAGCAGTTGCGACGGTATAGTAGGCGCGGCAGCCGTGACTAGAATACGATCATACGGAGCATGACCAGGCCAGCCCAATGAACCATCACCAACATAGAGCGAGACATTCTCTATTTCTAGCTGGGCGAGATGACTCGCAGCTGCCCAGGAGAGCTGTTGATAGCGTTCTACACTATAGACGTAAGAGGAGAGATGCGCTAAAATGGCCGTCTGATAGCCTGAGCCAGTGCCAATCTCCAGCACACGTTCTCGCCCAGTTAGAGCCAGAGCCTGGGTCATAACAGCTACCATTAGCGGTTGTGAAATGGTTTGTCCCAGCGAGATCGGCAAGGCCCGATTGTCATAAGCCAGTCGTTGTAGATCTTCTGGAAGAAACTGCTCTCGTGGGATGCTGGCAATGGCCCCCAGTACACGCGGATCTTGAATGCCCGAATTGTAGAGCAATTCAATGAGTTGGCGTTTCTGGGTTATCAAATCACGGATCATAGCGATGGCAAGTTTGAATCGGAAACAAAAATACGAAGAACACGTACGGGGAAAAGACGGAACTGGATAAGAGACCGAGCGAAGAGCCGAGCGAAGCGTTATGTATCCCCTCCTCGCATCAATCCCTTGATGGGCGCTACTGGGATCGAACCAGTGGCCTCTTCGGTGTGAACGAAGCGCTCTCCCGCTGAGCTAAGCGCCCTGACGATGGTCGGGATAGCAGTAACTACCCTTACCGATGACAGGAGCAACTATAGCATTAGCCGTGAAAATTGTCAAGCATTTTGGCGAGCGGCTTTCCCAGGCGATGGAAAAATACGTCGTGGGCGGATCGATAAATCGGCGTACTTTGATATGATATACTAAAGCAGAAATAATACGATGTTTCTCAGGAGATAAACACATGGAGAATAAGACCTCAAGTACCAGCGTCTCGGCAGAGCAAACCACCGCCGAACAAAAAATCGAGACTCCGGCAAAAGCCGAGACAGAACATAGGCAGGCTTACGGGACGGCGAAAACCGAGAATCTGCGCGACTCCGGCCTCTGGCGTATTTTATTACCAGCCGCTGTGGTTGTGTGTTGCGTAGCTCTGCTGGCCATCCCACTCGTTATTTTGATTCCGCTCTTGACCGGGTCCATTGACGCCTTGAGAGCGGGGAATGCAGCCGAAGCTCAGCTGATGTGGGTGTGGATCTCGATGATCGTCATTGAAGTGGTCGTTGCCATTGTCATTATTCGCGGACTCCTGAAAATATTCTTGACCCAGGCGGGGAACTATCACGCTTAGCAACGGCTCAACAGGTGTGAGCAAAAAAGCCTATTGATTGCACTAGCTTTAGTACAACGCGGGAGCGCTCCCGCGTCGTACCGCTATTTTAGCAGTTTCAGATACTTTTATGAGCCACACCCTCTAATGACAGCAGCCAGGACTTAGTAGCCAGACCTCCACCATATCCGGTGAGTTTCCCAGTACTCCCGATGACACGATGGCAGGGCACGATAATCGCGATAGGATTAGCACCATTAGCTGCACCAACAGCCCGTGAAGCGGTAGGGCGTCCGATCATCCGAGCAATCTCGCCATAGCTACGCGTCTCGCCATAAGGGATGCGGTACAGCTCTTGCCAGATCCGAACTTGAAATGGCGTCCCTTGTAGATCCAGCGGGCAGGAGAACTGCATACGTTCTCCGGCAAAATAACGCTTCAGCTCATCGACAGCCAGTTGCAACGAAGCGACTTCCTCACCCTTCACCACTCGATCTACCTGTAGCCAGTGCTTGGTTCTATACAATCCTTCATCGACCGCTGTGCCGGGAGTTCCCGCCCAACAAACGCCCGCCTCCGTTGCCATCACAATGCACTCTCCCAGAGGGCAGGGAACGCTGCTCCAGTAAAGAGTTTGTACCTTTTGGCGTACTGCAAGCATTACCAACTCCTTGTTGCACCTATGTTTTTTCAAAGAGTGTAGCATGGTACGCCCGGCAGCGCAAGACCCGAAAGTCTATGTTACAATGATCGTCGCAGTCATCGTTGGATGAAGCGTACAGCGATACTTATATGTCCCCGGTTTGGTAAATTTGAACCTGAAGGTGAAACCTGCCTCAATGGGGTCATTCAGCCCCGAATTAAAGGTTGTACCATCAAAGCTGGTAATCGTATGGGGTGTGTTGGTCCGATTCGTCCAGATCACGGTCGTGCCAGATGAAACGGTCAGGGTTTCAGGGTTAAACGCAAACGAGTAGCCTCCGGGCGATAAGATGCTCACCGCAGCCGTCGAACCGCTCGGAGTCGGTATCGCTGTCGGGGTTGAGCCGCCATTACCTACGCTCGAAGCCGTGCCTGTTGCTGTCGGCGCGGCTACGGTGGGAGTTGTGGTACCACCATTGTTACTACAAGCAACAAGAAGGACGAATAGACTCAATAAGACCATGCCAAACTGGGCAACCCGTTTCAAGGAAGAACTGTTGAAGCGATTTCCAGACATGCCATGCTTCCTTCTGCAAAATACAAAATACGAAAGAGAAGAAAAACCTCTCTTGAGGGGAACGATTTGCAGTTCTATGTTATATGCATGAGCAGTAATAATCTATAAAGACGCCCCTGAGTAGTAATATCGGGCTATTGAGAAAGGCTACGTCACGATAATTGTTCCGGTCATCATTTCTGGATGAAGGGCACAGTGATATTTGTACGTTCCGGGTTTGGTAAATTTGAAGCTGAAGGTCATGCCCGCCGTAATTGGATTAGCCATCCCCGAATCAAAGCTTTTGCCATCGTCGCTGGTGACCGTATGAGAAATATTGGTCCGATTCGTCCAGATTACGGTCGTGCCCACTGAAATGGTAACAGTCTGCGGGGCGAAAAAGAGCGTATAGGCACCACTCCGCGACATACCCACATCTACAGTTGAACCTGATGGAGCCGGTGTCGGCGTTGGCGTCGGCGCAACGGTAGGGGTGGCTGTTGGTGTTGGGGCGGCTACGGTGGGAGTTGTGCCACCCGCAGGTGCGCCCGTTGTGGTTGTGGTGCCACCATTGTTGCCACAAGCGGCGAGAAGGACTAATAGACTTAATAAGACCATGCCAAACTGGGCGACACGTTTTAAAGAAGAACTGTTGCAACGATTTCCAGACATGCCATGCTTCCTTCTGCAAAATAAAGAACACGAAGAGAAGAAAAAGCCTCTATTGGGAGATACGATTTGCAGTTACAAGTCCTATGTACAGGCTCTCACAACACATAAAGACACCTCTCACTAGTAATATCAGGCTACTCGCGGACCATTTCAGTAATTTGTGCTCAAAAATGCTTGACTTTTGCAAAACGAGTGAGTACACTCAATACCAGTTAGCAGGTACGTTGTTGGTTCGTAACGCCAGCGTTTTCAGGAGGTGAGTCCTATGCAGAATGTGCTTATAGATCAAGTGCTTTGTGTACGAAATAATGGGGCTCGTCTGTTGAGTAACAGCGGAACATAGTAAACTCTCAGAGAGCATGAGCAACTGCTGGGGCTTGGACAGATATGTGTCAAGGGATTATGATTGCTTCCAACTTTCCTCACAATGCACACACCCCCCTCATAACAAATACACTTCGCCTATAGAGAAAGTAGCATGATATACCCATTTATTATGTTTTTCATACAAGGGGTTGATACACAGTGTGTCGCTATCAGCGCAACTTTGCAAGAAAGGCTTAATCAACTTGCTTAGCCTGTTACTTCCATACCCTCGGAAGCAAGCGGCTATAACCTCAATCTCAAAGGGAGAGGAGGTGATAGCATGAGAGGAAAGATTCGTGATAAGCGTACGGCCACCAAACGCGATACGATGAAGCGCGAGGTCTTTGAACGTCGCCGTCCATACAAGCGTGATACTCGCTCAGTCCTGTTGCTCAGTCGGCAGATTGAGGAGGAACAAGAAGATTACGCGCAGGACGATGACCAGGAGGCCGAGACTCAGCTTCAAAAGTAGGGGCGTTATGACGCCCCTACCCATCATGCCAGAAGATCTTACGGGATATTGACTTTGGGGAACATCCTACGCGCAATCACCAGACGTTGAACCTGGGCGGTGCCTTCAAAGATATCGAAGACCTTGGCATCACGGAACCATTTATTGATAAATTGCTTGGTTTCGGAATTTTCGCCAGGAGCTGTAATCCGTACAGCCGCCGCCGTCACCCTCATGACTAGTTGGCCCGCATAGGCCTTGCACATTGACGCCTCTTTAGAATTCGGTATACGCTGATCGGCCATCCAGGCTGCGCGCCAGACGAGATAGCGAGCCATTTGTAGCTCTTGCCTGAGTTCTTCCAGTTCGTCGTCAATCTCACGCAGCCTGTGGGCCGGATATCCTCTGGGCAGCTCTTCTTTGACCCATTGACAGGTCGCCTCATGGGCAGCACGCGCAATTCCGAGAGCCAGCGAACCGACGGAGGGCCGTGTTGCATCGAGCGTCCCCATCGCCGCTTTGAAGCCCGCTTTTGAGCTTTTTTCCCGACCGGCTAACAGGTTATCTTTGGGAATGCGGCAGTTTTCAAAGATTAACTCTGCCGTCTGTGAGGCTCGCAGGCCCATTTTCTCTTCGATGCGCCCTACAACAAAGCCGGGCGTTCCTTTAGGCACCACAAAGGGGCGAATGCCTTCGCGTCCCAGGCTCTTATCAATGGTAGCAAATGTTACGACCAGATCGGCACGAGCGCCATTGGTGATATAGTGTTTATGCCCATTGAGCACCCACTCGTCCCCATCCAGCACGGCAGTGGTGGACATGCCAGCCACGTCTGAACCAATGCCGGGTTCGGTCAGTGCCAACGCGCCCCAATGGAGCTTCCCATCCATATATGGAGCCAGGAATCTGGCCTGCTGTTCCGGCGACCCCTGCGAAAGAATCGGCGGTGCAGCCAGACCGGGACCGGGAATGCCAGTCGAAAGGCCTGCGTCGCCCCATGCCATCTCTTCCTGCGACAGCACGCCCAGGATGGCCTGCTGTCGCCCTTCTTCCTGCGCATCCATACGTCGCGCCTGACCGGCAGATCCTGCCCAGAAACGCTGCTGCATATGCAGAAAGAACGATTCGGGGATCTTCTCCTTACGATCACACTCCAACGAGATTGGCCGCATCTCTTCGACCGCGACCTGGTGAGCGTAGTCACGAAAATCTTCTTGCGCTTTGCTGAGGGTGAAGTTTATCATTGTGCTTACTCCATAGCTGCGGCGTTACGCATCCACATCTCGACAGGATGGTCTTGCATAAAACCAGCGCCTCCCATGATCTGAACAGCATCGATTGTGGCCGATTTGGCGATAGTGGTAGCCTGGAACTGGGCCGCCTGGGCATCGCGAGTCAGCGTCTCAAGCTCAACGCCTCTATCCCAACCAGCGGCGGCGCTCCATACGAGGAGGCGAACGCCGTCCAGCTTCATAGCCATTTCAGCAATCATAAAGGCAATGCCCTGATAAGAGACGATGGGACGCCCAAAAGCGATGCGCTCTTCTGCGTATTTGCCAGCATATTCAAGCGCGGCACGAGCCGTACCACAGGCAACGCCAGCACGCAAAATATTGCAGAGCGCGGCAGTGCGTACAATTCCAGGGTTGCCCAGTTCGCCCAACAGACTTGATGCAGGGATGACAGCATTATCAAAGGCGTACGATGCACTGGGAGCCGCGATCAGGCCCAGTTTCTGCGCATCCTCTACCACGCGCATTCCCTCTACTTGAGCTGGAAGCACGAAGCCACAGAGATCATTGCTCCCTTCAAGACGTGCCAGCACGACGCGGGGCTGAGATTTGCCGCCATGAATCACATCGCGCTTGGTGCCATTAAGCACATAATGGTCGCCATCGCGGCGGGCCGTGGTGCTAATATCAGCCAGCGTATAGCCTCCGGTGCGCTCGGCATAAGCGAGGCTGCCACGCTCTGTTGAGCCTTGACGACCGTTACCAAAGGGGAAAACGTACTGTTCTTGCTGCTTTTCGTTGCCTGCCAGGGAGACCGCGACCGGACCCATGAACGAGCCGATAATATTCATCGCCAGACCAGCGTCGCCAAAGCCGAGTTCTTCAGCAATCAACGTATAGGGAATAGCTTCCATGCTGCCATTGCCCCCATAATCTTCGGGAAAAGGGGTTGTCAGGCCCGTTTGAGCGAGCGTTTCCATCAATGCGGGCGCGATATCGCCGTTCTTCTCAGCAGAGCGGGCCTGTGGGCGTAACTGGTCAATCGCTATGCTGTGCGCCAGGCGGCGTATCTCTTCTTGCTCTTCCGTTGGAGAGAAATTGAGCATGAACCGGTTCCTTTCGATACTTGCTAGCAGAAGTATCAGTAGCAATAAAATAGGAGAACGGTGTTGTTTGTCCTCTCATTGTACGCAAATAGCAGAGTAAGCGCAAGGGATCAGACATGTAAGCAAGAGCTTTTTGGAGAACGACAAGGGCGGTCGC
Organism: Ktedonobacteraceae bacterium; assembly: GCA_035764225.1. GTDB lineage: Bacteria > Chloroflexota > Ktedonobacteria > Ktedonobacterales > Ktedonobacteraceae > DASRHT01. Next base: position 1,114 of record DASTZT010000337.1, on the reverse strand, counting down.
GCTCTTCGTACCGACCTGCTTGAGCGCGTCCAATTTATTGCCGCACCTCGCCATGAGGACGCTCTCTATGACAAGCAGAGTTTCGAAAGCGTCAGGGGAAGGACGGGCGCTAAAGCGGACGCGGTGAACCAGGTCGGTACGAAGAGTTCGAGTCAGGAGGGGGTGAATAACATGCCGGGCAGTGAGCAACTACCCGGCACGTCTAAGAAGCATGATAACTACGAGTCAGCAGGCACGCGTTTGAACGTCCCGATGGTGCTGGTCGCGCCAACCACATCTTTGGAGATTGCTTGCAGCAACGCCTCAAACGTCAGGCCTTGTCCCTGGATGCTTGGAACTGAAAGGGCATACACGGTGAAAATATAGTGATGGATTTGTCCGGTCGGTGGAGGACAAGGGCCATCATAGACGGTCTGGCCAAAACTGTTGGTTCCACCAGTAAAATTATTATGCCCGTTAATTGATCGTACCTGCGCTGGAATATTATAGACGATCCAGTGATGGAATCCACCTGCAACCGGGGCATCCACATCGTTCATCGTCATGGCAAATCCCATTGTGCCCGCCGGAACTCCTCGCCAGTTGAGCGTTGGCGCGATATTTTTGCCAGTGCAACCATTTCCCCCGCCAAACTCCGCCGTACGGGGTAATGGGCCATCCTCACGAAAATTAGGGCTGGTCACGGTAAATGGATGGAGATCGTCGGAAGTCGCGGCTACCGTATTGCTCCCCTTCGCCATTGAGACCAGGGGCGAGAAGGCGATCAGACCGAGCACCAGTATTCCCACTCCTAATCCAGTTATCAAAAGGCGCTTCCTGGAAAGTTTCTCCATAAAGTTCTTACGCATGTCAGTTTCCTTTCTCAAGTTCCGCGTTACTACTACATGTAGAAGTGCATTCCAAACAGATTATAACACAATAGGCTTTTTTATTGTTAGTGTCAGAGAAAAAATTATGATGATACCTGTTGGCCTTTACAACCACGACCTGAGAGGGCGAGCCTAACAACTTAATTGGCGCGATGTGCCAGTTTCTTCGGGCCGCCTGCGGCGGCGAGGTGATGGGTGGTGCGGCAGTGGCACCCATCCGGGCGAACCGCGTCGCGGTGAGGATG
>DASTZT010000336.1:0-7626 GCA_035764225.1 Ktedonobacteraceae bacterium | reverse complement strand
ACACCATCCTTGCTCAGGCAGGACTCAGCGACTGTCGCCTGGATATATCGTATCGCAGCAACGGTCATGGGTCGCAAGATCAGCAACACATTTCCGCACTCTCTCCTACGGCAGGGCTACTCCAGCTCGATCCCGCCGTCCATGATACCCTCGATACTCCCTGGAAAGAGACCGTCAACACGCTCCTGAACGCCATCGAGCAGACAGTCTATCCATCGCTGCTGTCTCAAACCTCAACGGAGCAGTCTATGCAGTGGCAACATGGCCTCTTAACCGGAAGAGTGGGGACAGGCTCAGCTCGTTGCATCGGCAAAGCCACACGCATTCGCGAGCAACAGGCGGAACAGCAACGCCTGTACCGACAGTGGGAGACGCTTGAACACGAGTTGCAAGCAATCAACAACCAGATTGAAGAGTTAGAGCAACAGCAGCAACGGCAAGAGACGTTACGCGAACATGTGGGAAATATCTTGAAAGAGAGCAAGATCGAATCCCAATATACCACGCTTCAGGGAACGCTAACCGCGTTGCAGAAAGCGGATACATATTACCAGAGTGTGCGCAGCGAAGCGCAAACAATGCGCCAGCAGATCGCCACGCTCAAAACACGCCTGCAACGGGAGGTGGGCGATGTATGGCTCTTCGCCAGCGATGCCGCAAAAGTTGAACAGGCATACGAAGCCACCAACAAACTGGGTAGCGAAGGGCAAACATTAAAGAGTTATGGGGAGCGTTTGCTTGCGGTGTGGCAAGGTTACAAGCGAGTAGAGAAGCAACTCGGACAGGTCAAAAACGCTGAAATGCGAGCGGAAGTAGCCAGACGTAAAGCCGAGCAGACACTCACACAAGCGAGAGCCGAGCTGAATATGCTGGAGAAGATGCTGCACGAGGCTGAGCAGGGCGGCCTTGACGCATTGCTCTCACAGCTCCAGGGATTGCAAACTCGTCAGAGCGAGCTTCCCACCGAGCTGCAAAAAATACGAGAGCAGCGCACAAAGGCCGAAATCAGCCTGGAGACCAGCAGCGAGGAGTATACAAAAGCGCAAGAGGCACAAACGAACGCTCAGCAGCAACGTAACGATACTTACGAGCGTTTCTACGCCTTACTGCGCTCCTATCCAGTAGAAATGCTGGCTAACGTGCAACAGCAGTTGAGCACGAAAACAAGCCTGGAGGTAGCTCAAGATCTTCTCGTCCAACCGCTCGAACTACAAGAGGGGGTATACCTGGCACGCAAACAGGAGCTAGAAAAACGCGAGCGTGACGCAGAAAATGCACTGTACCAGGTCTACAGCGAAGTACTCAACCTGCTGCATGAGTATGGCCCTCAGGTCGATGAACAGGGGATTATTCGCTTCCTCAACGCAGAGCAAGCGAACGCCTATGAATTACTCGCGCGTCTGGGCGAAGAAATACACCATCACGAGCAATTGCTGGAAGTTAGAGAGCGAGAACTTTTTCAAAACTTCCTGCTGGAAGAAATGGCTGATACGGTCGGGAGGCATATTACCGATGCCGAAGCATGGGTTGAAAGGATGAACGGCGTACTCGGTCAGAGCCCCCTGGTCGGCGAGTACTATAACCTGAAGTGGGTCTATAAACAGCCAGAGCGCGACTCAGGCGATACCCTGGCTCGTTATCATGATCTCTTGCGCCGACAGACGCAAACGTTTAAGCAAGATGAGACCGATGCGCTCGTGCATGCCTTCCAACAGGAGATCAATACATTAAGAGCGCGGCAAGCAGCAAGCGAAGCAACCTTTGCTGAAGCTCTGGCCCAGATTTTCGACTATCGTAAGTGGTTTCAATTCGAGTTGTATATCAAGCGGGACGATGGGACGCAGCAGCATCTCACCAATCGTTTCTTAAAAAAGGGGAGCGGAGCAGAACAGTATGTCACGCTCTATGTGCCATTTTTTGCCGCGCTCTCGGCTCTTTACGAAAGCGCTGGCAAAGGAGCACCGCGCCTGATCGCCCTTGACGAAGCCTTCGACAAAGTCAGTGTCGAGAATACCAGAAAATTGCTCAAGTTCCTCAGTTCGCAACACTTTCAATGGATCATGACGGGGCCGCGCGTCACTGGTGAAGGGACGGAAATACCCGCCTGCGTCAAATACACCATGTTTTGTCAAAAAGAGCAAGAGCTGGCAACGGGTTTTGCCTCCTTCTGGAGCGCCGATATATCCTTATCCGAGCATGAATACAGATGAACAAGCCACCGGAATCTCGCTCAAATCTGCCAAAAGCGGTTGCATTCTTCAAACAGCCTGTGTGGTCACGCCTCTTTGATGCCCTGTACCACAAGTATATAACGCAAGGGCGCATTGGAGGGCAGGTTGTGTTGCGCGACTGCACGGTTGAGGAACAGCGGGAAATTGCGCGTTTTCTAAAAAAGAAGTTGCCCCTTCAGGGCGATGTGACAGTACGCCTGAGCGATTTCCAAAAGGCGCTCGACGAGAGCGGCTTTGCTTGCGATCTTCCTTCATTACTGCTGGCGTTGTTCCCTGAACGTTCGCATACCACACGACCGGAACAGCGAGAGAGGCGAGCAATTTCGCAGCAACGATTTTACGATACCCTCTCTGCGCTCATAGAAGGGCTGCCCAACGACTCCAGAGGGCAACATTGGCTGCTTCACGGGGCACACGGACGCGATGAACTGTTTCGACGCTATAAAAATGAGTCGCCAGAAACGCAGGAGCAACTGGTACGCCACGCGCAGACGATTGCTCACGCGCTCAATCAACTCCCCACTCCACCAGTATTCGAGCGCCTATCGATCTTTGCTCAACGCATCAGCGGAGATCCTCACTATTTCGATGGGAACACGTCTACCGGGCGCATCTTTTTTCACGCCTTAATGGATCTCGCCAGACAAGAACCATCCATGCCACACGCTGAGCCGCAAATAGTACATGACGAGCCAACCAATAATTCGGCAGTTGTAGAATCGTCTGAACAATACCATCATCGCTTGCTGCTCTATTATGAAGCAGGATTGCTGCTTGACACGATTTCATCAACGGTCGCAGTCTTTCACCTGACGTACGCGGAGGATCATGCAGGTCTTGCTGACGCGCTGGTACAGCATGCCGGGGAACGCATCCTGACGCTTTCGCTACGGCAACTGCTTGCCTGGAAGAAGCTTTGCTCCACCTCAAAAGATATTTACCTCTTTGAGAATCCACAGGTATTCGAGGTGGTGGTTGACGAACTACAACACATCGCAGGGAGTATGACCGAGGACAAGAAACCAACGTTGCCAACTCTCATCTGTACGTCTGGTTGGCCGAGTATGGCGGTCATATGCCTCCTCAACCTGCTCATCGAATCAGTACCGGATCTCTCATTACACTATAGTGGCGACTTTGATCTCCAGGGGTTACGCATCGCCTCTCACCTCCTCACACGTTACCAGGAGGGCTGTTTTCTCTGGCGTTTTGATCCTTCCTCCTATCTTACGGCCCTGCATAGCAAAGCTGCCGAACTCAGTGCCAGCGAGATCTCAGGGCTACAAGCACTGCCCGAAATTTTTGCGCCATTAATTGCTGTGATGCGCGAGCAAAACAAGAAGGCGTACCAGGAAGGCATTACCCAGTTACTGCTTCAGGATATTGAGAAAACCTTCCATAGAGGCTGAAACTTCTCAGGCCAAAGCAACTTCCTGAGAAGTCGCGCTCAGAGGTCTCCCCAATTGTAGAATCTATCAGGCTGCACGCCGGGGCTCCGGTAAGCCAGGGTAATTAAGGTATGGGCTTTCAAAGGGATCGCGCGAAAGTTCCCCGCCACAGGCTGTCCATCGACAAACGTTTGCCAACCAGTGATCACATCTAACGCATTTGGATAGTTGAATTGCGAGGACCGCTGCTTCCAGATATCCAGGAAGTCCCCCAGCACAAAGGACTGCACATGAGGAGCCTCCATATGAATAATGCCATCAGGGGTATGGGTATGCAGCCAGTATAAGCACCCACCAGAGGCAATGCCGATGGCAGATGGAACAATCACTGCCTGCCCGTTCACAAAAATAGAGAGATGGGCGTGAATATGAAAAGCCAGTTGCTCTCCCTGGTTGCAGGAGATCTGGTCAACAGGCGTGGGCGTCAACGGGCCCGGAGAATGGAGCTGAAGGAGGAAGATCAGACTCAGACCAAAGCATGCCACAAGAAACCATTGGAAAAACAAGGAAAAATAGTGCCTGTGGCGCATTGGCGGTTGCCGCAAGGGAGTTGCCGAGCCATCTCTTTGTTGTTCATGCCGATCTGGGGAGAGTGCGCCCATCGCTCGTTTTCCTTTCGCTACGCGTTTATTCCTCCACATGTTGGGCAGGCCGGGTTGCGTGGCGTTGCTATACGCGTGATTGACAGTTCGGTCGGATTGAAATAGAGCAGACCATCCTCTAATGCCGAAGGAGCAAAGCCAGCGATAAATTTGGTCAGTTCTGTAACGCCTAAGCCGATACAAACTGCAATGAGCGGCGCGAAGATTGCGTGGTAGCGTCGTGATAGCAGAACGGCTTCTCCACCTTCATTTGCCCCTGCAGGAATAAGTCCGGGAAGCTGGGCAGCGAACGTGGCACGTATACAGTCAAAACAGGCGGTTTTGCCTGGTACGACGAGCGGCCCCAGGTGAAATCCACTGATGACGGCACATGGTACGTTCTGGCGTAAACAAGCACGCTGAAGTAGCGTAGGCTCCGGTAGGAGAAAAGGCCCAAAGCTAAGAATGACGAGGTCGGCACCCTGGCTGGCTGCCATCATCGCTTCCTCGGTTTTAATGGCGCTGGTCACAGCCGTCAGCTTCATGTCGCTATTAATCGCGTGTAGTGCTTCTGCTGCCGCGAGCGCCTTGTTACGCCCTACATCTCGCTCCGTATAAAGCGCCTGCCTGGTGAGATTGCTGATATTGACAGGATCATCATCCACAAGAGTCAGGTGGCCAATTCCGAGTTGTGCAAGCAGCAAAGCAATCCACGAACCCGTCCCTCCCATTCCCAGAATCACAACGTGGGCATCGCGAAAACGCTGCTGTTGATCGAAGCGACTGAGGCCAGGACGCTCATATCCGGTAAAAACGGCCAGGTGACGAGAATAGCGTTCGATATACTCTGGGGTCCAATCGGCAGGTGGCTGAACATCCGCCTCCTCTAGCAGCCCGGCACGATCAAGCTGGTTGAGCATAGCCGCGATATTATCAGAGGATATTTGTGGAAACTCAGCTTGCAAACGCTGCCGGATATCCTCGATACCATATTCACCCTTGAGTAACTCCAGGAGACGGAACTGGGGAGGAGAGACATGATGAAGCGCAAAGGCACGCAACCCTGGAATAAGCGGTGCGAAGGTAATCGAACGGCTCGCAGGGATGCTGGTAATCACCCAGGTGCATTTGAGCGCAGGCACACGGTAGGACGAAAAAATATGAGGCACTGAAGCATTGCTACTCTGGTCCACAGGCCATTTCTCCTTATATATCTCGTCTCAGTTTCTCAGGGAGAGAAGGAGGGAGCATCGTTCAACAGGGACAGTAACAGAACGTGACTGCCCCTGTTGACCAGAACCAGGAATCACTCTGGTCCTAATACTCTACACAGAGAGATTTTGTTAGCAATGGCACGTTGGTGGGTCGAGAGGAGAAATAACAAACATCATGGCACGATCACCATCAAGCTCTTCCAGGTCAAAAGTAAACTCGTCGGTAAAAGATGTTTCGTCAACGGTCGTCTCGATAACGTTTGTCAGCTCCTGTTGCATGTTGAAACTTCCTTTCGTGTGTTCGACGACTCGTGCTCACAGCAAGTGAAGCAAGAGTAATACTAGAGGAACAACAATTCGGAAAAGAAATCCGCCCACAATCCACACCAACCAGACAGTCAGAAACGAGGCGATCACGCCATACCCAGCGAAAATAACACGCTGGCTTCTAGCAAGTTTCTGGACTGATATTGGTTGGGGTTGTCGGAAGCGGAACGGACGGAGGAGGGTTTGTAGCATGTATGTGCGAGCTTTGCGATCTAAATTAGGTATGCCCACCAGATCCGCAAGAACGAAATAGCCATCTGTACGAGCAAACGGAAACATGTTGAGGAGTGCTGTTGTTGCTCCAGCGGTCATCAACGTTGCCCACCAGGGAGACCACGTTACGTTAAAAGGCAAAATCCACCAGGCGAGTGCTCCCAACGCTCCCACCACCAGCGAAGATAGCGGCCCGGCCAACGTGACCATAATTCGTTGGTACCGCTGAGTGAGACGCCAGACCTCGCCAATTTCCGCGTAGACGAAGATTCCAACGGGAAAGGCAATACCTACTCCAAAGTAGCCAGGTTTTTGCCCGAAATGCTGCAAGGTAAGCGCATGTGCGCTCTCATGGATAAGACCGGTAATCAGAATCGCAAGCAGAAATGATCCCCATACAGACCACAATGGGTGATTATAAAGACCGATCAAGACCGGGGAAATTCCCTGACTCCATCCCCCATGTGTGATAATCCACCAGGTGGTAAGGGCCAGGAACAAACAGCAGGTCAAGAAAGGAAGGGAAAAAAACCACTGCGTATATGCCTTCAATGGTAAAAGAACGTGCTGCACGGGAAAGAGCCTCCAGCGCTTGCTGAAACGCCATTGGAACTTACGCGGTTGTGCAGGAACAGATGATACAGGCTCATCTGTAGCATGGACAAGAAACTTCAGCTCTTCAAGCTTACCTAAGACCCCATCCAACTGTTCTGTGCGCAGACGAATACGGGTGTGCTCACTATAACGTGTGATAATCTCTGCCTGAGTCAATTCCCCGGTGAACAGCGCCAGCAGTGCATGCTGAGCTTCCCCGCACTGGAAGTAGCGATTGCTGATAGGGTCAATGATCAGATAGCGCCGCGTCTTCCCCTCTTCCTGCTTCTCAATAACGAGATCAGGGCGTAATCGAGGGCGAGATTCCAGCGTTTCCGTTGCCATAATCTTCCTTCCTAACAAGAAGAAATACAAGAACTACCTACTGGACCGCTCGATACAACATTGCCAGGTTCTGGCAATTAGAGAAGGGAAGCCCGTGTTCCACGCACTTTGATATTACAGTCAGGCGAAGAATATCCATGAATAGTCACAGTAAAGCTTATAAAAGCCACAGAAAGTCCTGAAGTGAAAGAAGTGTAATAATATGCTTATTTTGCCTGATGAGATATAAGTTACGTTGGCAACACCAATAATAAGTATAAGCATAAACAGTATATTGTCAAGATGTTCATATATCAGTTTATATATGAACTATGAGCAATCGTATCAAGTGATGTATAAAAGGACGAGAGTGCAAGCAGGAGCCAGGACGACCCTTAAGTCTGTCCTGGCTCCTGGGGTTCTGTATCGACGATGCTGGTTAGCTGCACATGCCCGTTGGCTTCACCAGTTGAGAGGTCAGTTGATTTGGGCTCGTTACCTGAATCCCACCCGGTCCAGGGTAGGTATGATCGGCTGGTAGTGCGCCGCTCCAGGTGAACGTATAGGTACGAACCGTCTGTCCAGGAGCAAAGGTAATGCTCGCTGGCATCTGACTGCGTCCATTGTTCACCGTATAACTGAACTGGACTGTCCCACCAGGGCTATTGGCCGCAACATGAATGGTGGCCGTATA
>DASTZT010000335.1:0-8101 GCA_035764225.1 Ktedonobacteraceae bacterium | reverse complement strand
CTTGTTTTGGTGTCCCAAGTCCTTCGAGATGTCAAGGATCTTGCCCGTCATGACATCAACCCCCTGCACTCCTCCAACACTTCCCCCACTAAAATACGCTTCCCGGTGCAGTTGCAAGCTGTGCTTGAGAATGGTCGTATCATAAAGCACTTGCATCTTATTGGCGACATCTTCTATGGAAACTACCCCAAGAGCGAAAGGCGCGATACTCAGTATCTTTGCCAGCTTCCTACGAGTTGTCACAGAGTCAAGCCCTGCATTTGTTTTTTCCATGCGAATCACCATGATCCTTGATACTCCCAGGAATGCTGCCAGATCTTCCTGAGATAATCCCAACTGCATGCGTCGTTGCTTGATAAGCTTGCCTGGATTTGGAAACCCGTCGTCGCCGCAGTCTACTCCATAGCCAAAGTCTTGCCACAATGTTTGCATCACGCCCTCCTAACATACCTCAATATTTGGCCCCAGTATATGCTAAAAGCTCGTCTTGCCGCAAGTAACAGCAAAGTAACAATGTAACTTTAAGTTAACATCGATACGTATCTTTTACAGCTATACTAAGAGAAAACGTGTGGGAGGACTGAGATGAGCCTACGGTATTACTGCTTACCGTCACCAAACTATGCAGAACATGTGAAGGTGATCAATTTCCTGAACAAGATTGGAGTGGAAGTCACTTCCGCAGACGTATATGGCCGCGCCCTGGTCAAAGTCTCCTGCCCTGGCTCGGTCGCGGTCAAATTGCATGGATATACCAACGTGTACAGGGTAACAGCGCCACGAGGAGAGATGTACGTTCGCGTGTCTGATACGCTTCTCCCTAACGGTTATTCCCTCTCCAACGTGTATTGCAGTCTTGAAGAGCTGGAGGGGAATCATGCCGATACCTAAAATCGCGCTTTCCCCGGTCGAGCTAGAGCTAGAGGAAGCGCTCTTCCTGCAAAAAACACTCCAATCCGGTGGATATGACCAACATATTGCTTTCCAGCTTGGCAATGTGATTCAGAAACTAAACGTGAGGATTACTATAGAGCTTGAAGGGATGGAGTTGATTGTATTGAACGCCATATTGAATGATCTGATTGCCGCCACCACTACGAGCAATGATGCAGTTGTCCGGCTTGCCGATACACAACATAAAGTTCAGGAGCAAGTAGCTAGACGCTACCAGGAAATTCTGGCTGCGCAATAAGACGCGGCCTGCGCTGGGCATATGACTGCCCCCACTTCTATAGCTTTTCTGTTAACCGCTATCCGTCTGGCTGGCGCAAATGATCCCAGCTCTGCATTGGTAGCCCCTCTTGATGGCCGTCTGGATAGACAATTTGCATCCCTTCTTCAGCAGGACAGATGATACCGATTTTGGTTACGGGCGTGCCTGTTGCGGTACGGACGGCCTCGCTTACGGTATGCTCGTGGCCGGGCGCGACGGTGAATAACAATTGATACTCTTCACCGCCGTGCAGTGCCCATGCCAGCGGATCACACCCGGATCTTTCGGCAATGATGCGCAGCTGGGGAGTAAGCGGCAAATGGGCCAGTTCGATACGAGCGCCCACGCCGCTACGCTCACAGATATGAGCCAGATCGCCGCTCAGCCCATCGCTGATGTCCAGCATCGCGGTGATAATGCCTGGGCCAAGCTGGCCAAGCACACGACCTTCGTGAACGCGAGCATGGGGAGCACGGTGGCGCTCCTGCACATAGGCCAGAGCCTCTTCAGGATATTGTTGATCGACGTGCAGCAGTGTGTGGAGGCCAGCCGCAGAGTTGCCAAGCGTACCCGTAACACAGAGGATATCCCCCACCCTGGCTCCGCTACGCACGAGCGCGTGATCGCGTTCAACTGTGCCGACCAGGGTGATATCAATGATCAGCTCTTCGCCCTTTCCTGCTCCGGCGATGTTGCCACCTACAATCGCGGTGGCATATCGCTCTGCTTCCTGCCGTAACCCCGCGTAGATGCCATCCAGGATTGTAAAAGAGGGCTGGCGGGGCAAAATTAGCGATACCAGCGCGTAACGTGGCTCTCCCCCCATCGCGGCAATATCGCTCAAGTTGATCGCCAACGCTTTACGCCCAATTTGCTCAGGGGAGGAGAGTTGCAAGGAAAAATGCACGCCCTCCACCTGACTATCGCATGTGAGTAGCAATAGGTCGCGCCCGCCCAGATCGAGCATGGCGCAATCATCGCCCGCCCCCAGCACGACATCAGCACGAGTTGGCAGTTGCTGCGTCAGGCGAGCAATCAGCTCAAATTCTCCCAGAGACGCCATATCCATCACGTTTACCTTGTCAACAGCAGTTCCGCTTCAATATAGGTTGGACCAGCTTCGATAAAGCCGAGGCGGTGATACAGCATGAAAGCGGGAATGCCGAGCGTCACGTAGAGCAGCACGGTGGGATAGCCTAACGCGTGCAGGCGGCGCATCGTCTTCACAGCCAGGAATTGGCCCAACCCAACATGGCGAAACGATGGGGCGACGGCCATATGGCGAATACGCGGAAAGCCTCGCTCAAGGTGAACCAGGATCGCTCCTGCCAGATGGTAGCGATCAAGGCTGTGCTCGACCACGTAGCAACTTTCGGGGATAAAGGGACCGAAGCGACCTTCCTGGATCGCGCGAACTTCGGCTCGCCATCCCGCAACATCGGAATGAAGCGTGTCGGGGCCTCCCGCATAGGCCCGCTGTAACAGCGTTCCCACCTGTTCCCCATCATCTGGCAGCATCTCGCGAATGCGCAGGGAAGCAGGTAAGGGAGAGAGCGGGATCGAGATATTGGTAGAGCCAGTCATGCCAGTGCGCCGTCGCAGCTCCTGAAAACCAGCAGAGGCGAAGGAAGCGATATAGGCCGCCGGATACGTGGCTTTGAGGTGGCGCACACCTAGCGCGGCAGCACGCACGAGCGCCTCCGCAACCACTTGCGCCGCTACACTTCCCCCAGCTTCCGGCACCAATACCAGCCCGTCTAGCTCAGCAGTATGGTTGTACGAGAAAAAGCGCAGACGGCCAATTGGCAGATCGTCGCGCCAGAGCAGGTAGCGTTGCGCCTGCATCTCTGAGCTTTCCTCTTTGTAGCGAGCAATTTGAGCATCTTCTTCCTCAAAAAAAATCTGGTCCGCGCTGCGTCGCGTGACCGAGACCCAGATTGCCGCATCTTCAGGCAGCGCTGGTCTCCATTCCACGCTATTGTGGGTGACTTCAGGCTCATGCATAGAGCACCTCCATGTTAGGTATGGGATGACGAAAACATTTGCGTCGGATATATCCCTATGCTATTATGACACGAGATCATTGATCGTATAAAGAAAAGGCAGACATTTGTAGGCAGCATATGGAATTACTAGTTGCGACCCTGGCATACACGCTTGGTAGCAGAGACGCCGATGTACTGGCGCGTATCCGTTTGATTGCCGACACGGTACACAATGCGCCTGGCATGATCGACTCGCGCTTCTATCGTGGCAGAGGCAAGGAGCCTTATTATTTCGCGCTCACCACCTGGGACGACGACGAAAGTTGGCAGAGGGCACAGGAACGCCATAATCCTGGGCAGCTGCTATTGGAAAATTCTGCTGACCTGTTGACCACACCTCCTAAGCAATGGCTGATGCGCTATCTCTGGGGGTATAGCCGCTCTACCGCAACAAGCGCAATGGCGGCGGTCCATCTGGCAACGCCGTACCCCGCTCAAGTCGATACCACCCAACAACAATGGTTGCAGCGATTGCGGCAGCAAACGCTGCAGTCAGCCCTCTCGTTCGCCTTCCTGGCTCGTGGCTCACATGAAACTCCCAAAACTCATGCTTCCGCCAACGTCGCAGGAAGCCAGGACACTGCTGCTGCCCAGAGCACTATGCTACTCAATCTGCTCAGTTGGGCCAACGACAGCGACCGGGAAAAGTTTTATGCTCACCCCGGCTATCAGGCCATTCACAAAATGGTCAAGAGTGCAGGAATGATGCATGTGCTTTCCCTGGAACTGATGTGAAAGATTGGTAGTTCACAGCAAAGCCATCGCCCACCTAATCGGATGAGGATTCAGCCACCGGGCGATCATAATATTTTTTCAGCTCCGCCTGCATAAACGCCCGATTCTTCCACATTGCGCTGGTGAAGGTATGATATTCTCCATCACAAATGGGGACCGGGTTGGCACATTTACGATGCTGGTGAAAGCGGAAACGCATCGTGTCATCCACCACCTCAATCCACATATGGCGAAGCGTGCTACTTGTCCCCCATTTAAATAACACCATCGAGTCGTATTCCTCGAAACGCCCGCGCCCTTTTAACAAGTTTTTATTGATACCTTGAAGCATTTCCGCGATACCACTTTCGCGGAATACCCGCTTGGCGTTTTCTCTTTTTGCCAGGCGCAGAACCTCGTCTTCTTGCTCACTCATATCTTATACTCGGCCAAAGCATCTTCCTCCACAAAATAGAGGAGATTATGTCCCAGGTGGGGAATACAGCGATTGACGGACGAAGCATGAGGAGAGTGTGGATAATCTTTCCTGTTCCATTGAGGCGAAAGATGCGAGATATTATTTGACGATTGCTTGGCATGTCGTTTCGCCTCTGCCGCCAACAAACCCACTTCCGCAACACTGTGCGCACATCTGATGCGTTCGCTCACGATCCCAATCGACAACGATACCAGAGGGAACTGATACGGGCGTCCTTTGCGATCTACGCCGCTAATGGAGCCACGCACAACATCCTCTTTCAAATAGAGGCTCACACTTTCTTCTTTATAGCGGGCGAGGATCTGCTTACAGAGCACCTTTTCGCGATCAGGCGTAGTCACAATCACAAAATCATCACCGCCGACATGGCCGACAAAATCATCAGCATTGCCGTATTCGTAGACCACGCGCTGACAAATGCGACCGACGAGCAGGATCATGCCATTGCCAGCAAGAAAACCGTAGACATCGTTGAAGGCCTTGAAGTTGTCAAGATCCAGATAGAGCACACTCCAGGGCGTTGAACTTTTCATCTTATGCTCGATGGCGTGCTCCAGTTGTAAGCCGCCGGGCAAGTGCGTCAAGGGGGATAAAGAGGTCTGTTGGACACGACGGATCTGGCGACGCGCATGAGCAAGCAATTCCTCTGCATCAAAGGGCTTCGTGATATAGTTGTCAGCCCCTAGCTCGTAAGCCCGGACTTTCTCGGCCATTGAGCTGCGCGTGTTCACGGCAATAATCGGGATATGCATGCTCTTGGGATGGTCACGCAAGCGTCGAATCAACTCGTAGCCATCCACACTGAGTAACATCAGATCAATAATAACCAGTTCCGGGATCTCGCGCAGTATAAAGCGCACAGCATCTTCGACGTTGAGGCTCACAAAGATTTGATATCCCTCGCGTCCCAGTGTAGCTCGAAGTAACTCCGCAATTAATCCCTCACCCTCGACGACTAAAATGCTGGACATGTCTGCTCCTGCCTCTACATTCACTAAGCCAACAAAGTATGCTGCACAGAACACATCACCGAAGGAACGGTAATCCAGGCGTTTCGCAAGTTTGTGCATTCGTTGACGCCGCTCCCTTTCCTTACCCTACCAATACAACAGTACAACGCACGTCTATCATTACGCAAGTCACAAATTTTGCACACCCTTGAGAACCTGGACACACCATACGCTTCCGCATGCATTCCTGCTAACAGCATAAGGTATCCTGGCAATAGCATAAAAGCCTGATGTTGCCAGCAGGTACATCCAGGCGTAATTGAAGTTCTCGGATATTTATCGAGCAGTAATACCGAGAGGATGAGGCTGTATATGCAATATGGCCAGCTAGCGTTGTACACAACGTTCGTTACCCTCCTCAAAAAACCATCATCCGAAAAACCCATGTGGAACCAAAACGAAAAAATAAAAAACAGCATCCCTCCCATCTGACACATGCAACTCCTTAATGATAAGAAGGGTACACAATGTCATATTTAAGTATAACATTCCTGGCCTCACATGCAAGGGTTTTGTCGCACAAATTCGAGAGATTCGTCAAAATGATTATAAATTCTCAATAAACGACAACTTTTGATTAGATTTTGAAATCTAAAAAAGAAAGTTTGAATACGTAAAAACAGGAAAGTTGACGCACAGCTCTTCCTGCGATAATATAGAATCTATGGAATAATCCGCAAGGGAGCAGGGAGATAAAACATGACCCCATCGGCACAGGCTGAGCAAGCCATTACCTTTCAAAGCAAGGGCCAACCTTCCTTCCTTTTAGAAGGGGTGGTGCATACGCCTGCTCAAGTAGAGCAAGCTCCGGTCATTATACTTTGTCACCCCCAGCCAGCTAGCAGCGATATGAACGATGCGCTGACGGTGGCTCTGGCAAAAAACGCTGCGGCAGCAGGTATGATCGCGCTCCGTTTCAATTTCCGGGGAGTAGGTCAGAGCCAGGGGCAGCAAACGGATGGACGCCTGGAACCGCTCGATCTCGCAGGAGCCATTGATGTTGGACTGGCCCAGGCTGGAGCAAATCCGAGCAAATTATGCGTTATCGGACACGCCTTTGGTGCTTATATCACCCTCTTGTATGCTCCTTTCGATGTACGTATACGCACCATCGTTGCCATCAGTCTCCCTTTGTTCCGAACCGCCAATGGTTTTCCTCGGCAGTTTGAACGCCCAAAGCTTTTTGTGACCGGGGAGTTCGACGAGATTTGTCCACGCTACAAACTCGAACCATTCGTTGAACAACAGCCGGGACCGAAGGGAATAAAGGTTATTACTGGGGCGCGTCATTTGATGCGAGGATATGAAGAAGCAGCTACCGAGGCTGTTATGAAATATGTGAGGACGTGGGCGGAGATGCCCGGAGTGTAAATGAATGAATCCTAGCAACCCGATTATTGTGCAAAGTGATCGTACCATTTTGCTCGAAGTAGACCACCCGCAGCACGCGGAGGCTCGTGACGCCCTGGCACAATTCGCCGAATTAGAGAAATCACCGGAACATATTCACACGTACCGCCTTTCCCCGCTCTCGCTCTGGAACGCTGCTGCTGGCGGTATGAACGCTCAGCATGTGCTAGATCAGCTCACGCACTACAGCAAATACGCCATTCCCAGCAACATTACCACCGAGGTGCGCGAGTATATCAGCCGCTACGGACGCATTAAGCTGATCCAGGAAGACGGTGCCTTGCTGCTGAAATCGCACGACGCCGCGTTGATCGCTGAGATCCTGCACCATAAACGCACTCAGCCCTACTTGCTCCAGCAGCTGGATCAGCATACGCTTCAGGTAGATTCTTCGCGCCGGGGCCACATCAAACAGGCCCTGATCCATATTGGATATCCCGCCGAAGATCTGGCAGGCTATACTGATGGCTCACCTCTGCCCATGAAGTTGCATGCCATGTCGCGCCAGGGCATAGCTTTTGCCCCACGCACTTATCAGAACGCCGCTTCAGCAGCCTTTTACGCAGGAGGAGCGCCAAGCGGAGGAAGCGGGGTAGTGGTGTTGCCATGTGGCGCAGGCAAAACTATCGTCGGGCTGGTGACGATGGCTGATATCCAGCGAGCCACGCTGATCCTGACTCCCAACACCGTAGCGGTACGTCAGTGGATCAATGAGATTATCGATAAAACCGATGTGCCGCCGGAAATGATTGCGGAATACACCGGAGAACGCAAAGAGATCGCGCCCATTACGGTGAGCACGTACCAGATCCTTACGTACCGACGCAAAAGCAAAACAGACGACGAACAGGAATATTTTCCCCATTTCTCGCTCTTTACCAGCTATGACTGGGGGTTGATTATCTATGACGAAGTACATTTGCTGCCAGCTCCCGTCTTTCGCATTACGGCAGAGTTGCAAGCCCGCCGACGCCTGGGGCTGACGGCCACGCTGGTGCGCGAGGATGGCAAAGAGACCGACGTTTTTAGTCTGATCGGCCCAAAGAAATATGATGTCCCCTGGCGCGAGTTGGAGCAACAGGGATGGATCGCCACCGCCGAATGTCATGAGATTCGCGTTGGACTGAGCGAGGACGACCAGATGAACTACGCGATGGCCGATTTGCGTGAGAAGTACCGCATCGCTGCCGAAGCTCCGGCCAAGCTAGAC
>DASTZT010000334.1:0-7769 GCA_035764225.1 Ktedonobacteraceae bacterium | reverse complement strand
CGCCCGGCGGTCAGCGTGCTGGAAGAAGCTGCAACCGCCAGCCAGACGGGACGATATCGTTCCTCTAGCAGCTCGACGAGCCGGAGCATACCAACGGATTATTCGCGTGGAGCGGTGGCGGCTGGCATTTTTGGGCTGATTATGGCGGGCATCGTTGGCATTGTGGCTTCGGTGCTGATTACGATTTTTACAACCTGGTTTGATGTCAACGCGAAAGCCCTGGCAGCCATTCCTCAGGTCAAAATGCAAACGTCTTCCGTCCTACCCCCAACCGATCCCACGCATATCGTGCTGGTAAGCCAGAGCGTCGCCTCCTACAAGGGCCAGCAGGTGCTTGGCTCAACAGGACAGAATCTGGGATCGGCATACAATATTGATCCTGCTAGCTATACCTTGCAATCGATCAAACATCATCTCTATTACGTTGCGCCGCTAGCATATAACAATATCTTTGCCAACCTTTCCAGCCCCACCACGCCTGGCTTTGTGGTGGTGGATGCCGAAGATCCGCAGGCAGTTCCACAGTTGCATACTGAGCAAAATCAGCCCGGCGCATCGATTGCCTATCTCCCCGGAGCCTTGCTCAACCAGGATCTGTTGCGCCATGTGTACCTGAGTGGCTATACCTATGGCCGCCTGCTTGACCCCACACTTGAACTTGACGATAACTTCCATCCATACTGGACGATTTCGCTGATGCAGCCGATTCGGGGCTATGTTGGAGACGAACTAACCGAGGTGCTGATCGTTGATGCTCATACCGGGATCATTACAAAATATCAGCCGACTGCTGTGCCGAGCTGGGTTGATCGGGTGATGCCAGCCGATACCGTCACCCAATATCTGCAATGGTGGGGCCTGTATCATGCCGCTCCCTGGTTTAATCCGTCGGGATTGGGGCAACAGAAGCCAGCCATCGGCGCGGATGGTCCAGAGCTGCTCTATAACAATGTCGATCAACCTGTCTGGCTCATCCCCATGACCTCCTCTGCTGGCAGCGATAACTCCAGTACGGGCGTGTTTCTCTTCGATACGCATAAGAACGAGGCCGACTTTTATCCCCTCGCTGGCGTGGGCATTGGAGATAACGTTGCGAAAACCTTTCAATCGACCAGGGCCAACATTCGCGGATATGGTGTTGCCAGCGTCCAGCTTTACCAGATCTATAACGTTCCCACCTGGGTAGCCATTTACGTGCAAAGTACGGATACTGGCGACATTTTTCAGGCCGTGGGGATCGTCGATGCCAGGAACTTGAACGGCAGCAACGTGCAATTCCAACCCTCTCTTCCCCAGGTCTTGCAAGATTATCAACAGTGGCTGACGCAATTAAGCAATAACGGAGGCACTCCCACCGGGGGGACAACGCAGACACTGACCGGTAAAGTGCAGCGCGTTTCTGTAACCATCGTGGGTGGTAATACCGTCTATTACCTGCAAATTGAGGGGCAGAATGCAATTTTCACCGCAAACCTGGGGTTATCGCCCAAACTGCCTCTGGTACAACCGGGTGATATAATCAAAGGCCAATACTTAAATAGCGGAGGAACGGTTGTAAATTTCACGTCTTTCGACGACTTGAGTATTAACCTGGGCGCAGTGGGTACGCCAGCTCCTGGTACGACGCCTGTAGCTGGTAGTACGCCAATACCAACGCCCACTCCTACTCGCTAGTAGCGATACTGGAAAGGCAGGGGATATGCCTCATTATTTTACGCGTGAAGAAGCTGAAGCGTTACTTCCGTCGATTAGCGTAGTCTTGCGTAAAATTCAAGAAGGGCGTGGTACGATACGTGCTCTTGAGGCTCAACTGGAAGAGCTGCAACGCCTGTCAATGGGCAATGGGCATCACCTCTATGAGCGTACTCTTAAGCTACAAAAGGAGATCATCGCTCAGGTGCAGGCGTTGCGGGGTCTGCTTGAAGAAGTGCAAGCTTTTGGTTGTGAACTGAAAGATCCAGATACAGGCTTAATCGACTTTCTCAGCGTGCGTAATGGTGAAGAGGTTTATCTATGCTGGCGCTTGGGTGAGGAACGGATCTCTTACTGGCATTACCTGCATACGGGGTTCGCAGGTCGCCAACCGCTATAGTTAGGGAGTGGAGATGATAACCAGTGGCGAAGCGGTGGCTCGCGGTACGCAGCTACTCAAAGAGGTGGGGTTGCCAACTCCTCGCCTTGATGCTCAGCTTCTGGCTGGTCATATCCTGGGCATAGAGCGCGCCATGCTCTATGCCTATCCTGAGCGCGAAATGTCGCCAGAGCAAGAACAAGCGTTTTTTGACTTGATCGAGCGACGTGGACATGGCGAGCCGGTGGCCTATCTACTTGGTCACAAAGAATTTTACGGGCGTGACTTTCTCGTTGATCGGCGTGTGCTGATTCCGCGCCCGGAGACGGAACTGCTGGTCGAGGCTGCGCTGGCTGTTATTCAACAGAAGATAGCCGCTGGACAGATGCCGCTTGTGGCCGATATCGGCACTGGTAGCGGCGCGATTGCGATTACGCTGGCAGTGGAAGAGCCGAGCCTCCCTTACCTCTATGCCTGCGATATTTCCCCCCAGGCGTTGGAGGTCGCTTTGCTCAATAGCCAGCGTCATCATGTGGAGCAGCGTGTATCGTTGCGGCAGGGCGATCTGCTGGCCGCTCTCCCTGAGCCAGTGGATATCCTGATCGCCAATTTGCCCTATGTCGGGACCGAAGAAATGGCGTTGCTGGCTCCCGATGTACGTGCTTACGAGCCTCATCTTGCCCTCTTCAGTGGCCCATATGGACTAGGACTGTTACAGCGATTCTGCCAGGAAACCCAACAATCTGGTATGCTAAAGTCTGGTGGGGTAATGTTATTGGAAATTGGGTACCAACAGCGTACGCCTCTGACGCAATCGATTTATGAACTCTGGCCCCATGCCACTATTGCGTATGAGAAGGATTATGGAGGATGGGATCGGTTATTGCAAATAGCAATTTGATAATGAACCTCTCTCTACTGTATTTTTATCCTTGATAGGATCTGAAACAGACGTAGCTCGCTCGTGGGTACCATCAAATGTTTCATCATTTGCGTTTTTTGATATAGAAGCTTATAATCGAACGAATAAAGGGCGTAATTCCCGATTTTCGCTATTGTGCTAATGATTCTGCACCATAGGGAGGCAACTCATGGCTGTGGCGAGTATAGTATATACTCAAAAGTTCTTATTCCTTCCTCTTCCTAACCTACCAGATGTGGTGGTCTTGTTGCTTGGTGGCGCTTCCGCATTTATCCTGGCCTACCTCTTTACATTCGTTGTGATAAAGCTGTGCCGTAAAATGGGTTGGCTGGATCAGCCTGAGGAACGACGGGTGCATACTGTTGCTGTCCCTCGCCTGGGTGGGGTAGCCATGTTACTAGCTTTCCTGGTCGCCTCTTTCTTCTTCTACGAACCCGGTGATCTTAGAAAGACGCAGGTGATTTTTGGGCAGACGTATCCGAGCGAGCTGGTTTCTTATGTGCTGTTCCTCATTGCTGCCACTCTGATCGTGGCCGTGCATGCCTATGATGACGTGAAGGGCTTGAAACCCAGGACCAAATTGCTGGCCCAGACCATTGCCGTCATTATTGTGCTTGGCCCAGATCTCGTAACCTTTCAGTTTCACGGCGTCCTCCTGTTTGGTTTTAGCAATCCCTTTGGGGTGCCGATCAAACAGCCTTCCCTGCCGTGGTATCTGGAGCCGGAAATTTCGCTCTTTATCCACAAACCCGAAATAAGCTGGCTGGCTATTCCCGCTGTGCTCTTGACCTGGTTCTGGATGGCAGGCATGATGAATACGGTCAATCTGATTGATGGACTGGATGGGCTGGCGACGGGCGTTGTGGCAATCACCGGCCTGTTTATCACCATCATTAGCTGGGAACTGAACCAGCATAGCATTGCCTTTCTTGCTGGCATCTTCACCGGAGCTTCGCTTGGTTTTCTGCCGCATAACTGGAATCCTGCGAAGATATTCATGGGAGATAGCGGCTCACAGTTCCTGGGATTAGGCTTAGCTGTGCTCTCAATTATGGGTGGGGCGAAAGTGGCGCTGGCATTGATGGTACTGGGCATCCCGATTCTGGATGTCGCGGTTGTCATCATTAACCGTATCCGTCATAAGCAGCCTCCTTTGCACTATGACAAAAGCCACCTCCATTACCGCTTGCTGGCGACCGGCTTGAGTGTGAGACAAATCTGTTACGTGTTTTACGGCTTGACGCTCACCTTTGGCGTGCTTGCCCTCGGCTTAACGCGGATCTATAAATTCATAGGTATTGCGCTGGTTGGTGTAACAATGGTGGGTCTGGTGATCTGGATTGACTATCGTCAGAGGCAACGTGGGACGCGGATCGAACTGAATAACCCCGATCTTTCACCAACAGGAGGTGCGGTGGAACCTGCGGAGGTAACGATAAGCAAAAGCAGTGGAGTGGCTGGAGAGCCTACCCCACCACCATCTGACTCGACCGGTGGGCTTTTGCGTGCTCAGACTCCTCAATAAACATCCGTTTGAGGAAGTGACCGGTGTAGGACTGCTCGTTTTCCGCGACCTCTTCCGGGGTTCCCTGGGCGATGATCCGTCCCCCCGCGTCGCCCCCTTCTGGTCCCAGGTCGATCAGCCAGTCTGCGGTTTTGATCACATCCAGATTGTGCTCAATCACCACAATCGAGTTACCGGCATCCACCAGGCGCTCCAGCACTTTCAGCAGTCGCTCTACGTCCGCGAAATGTAAGCCGGTGGTTGGTTCGTCCAGGATGTACATTGTACGTCCCGTTGCCCTGCGTGAAAGCTCGGTTGCTAGCTTGACGCGCTGTGCCTCGCCGCCTGAGAGCGTGGTCGCTGGTTGCCCCAGGCGCATATAGCCCAACCCAACGTCGTATAACGTCTGCATTTTATTGTGGATGGACGGGACATTAGCGAAGAAGGAGAGCGCCTCCTCCACCGTCATATCCAGCACGTCGGCAATGGTTTTGCCTTTGTAGTGGATCTCCAACGCTTCACGGTTATAGCGTTTGCCCTGGCAGACCTCGCAAGGAACATAGACATCTGGCAGGAAGTTCATCTCGATCTTGACGATACCTTCACCCCGGCAGGCTTCGCAACGTCCACCCTTGACGTTAAACGAGAAGCGACCGGGCATATAGCCACGAATACGCGACTCAGGCACCTGCGCGAATAGTTCCCGTATGCTGGTAAAGGCGTTGGTATAGGTGGCAGGGTTAGAGCGCGGCGTGCGACCAATGGGAGACTGGTCGATGTCAATCACTTTGTCCAGATGTTCCAGACCCTCAATGCTATCGTGCTCACCGGGTTTTGCATGGGCGCGAGAAAAGACATGCGAGAGCTTGCGATACAAGATGTCGGTGATAAGCGTGCTCTTGCCGGAGCCGGAGACGCCCGTGATGACAACAAACTTGCCCAGTGGGATCTCTACCGTGATATCTTTCAGATTATTCTCGCGTGCTCCCTTAATGATCAGCGAGTTCCCGTTGCCTACTCGTCGCTCTTCTGGGATCTTCACCGCTTTGCGCCGGGCCAGGTAATCGCCTGTCAGCGAGTGAGGGTTGGCGATGATCTCCTCAAAAGTTCCCTCGGCAACGATTTTGCCGCCATGCTCGCCTGCGCCAGGACCGACATCAATGATATAGTCGGCGGCACGCATCGTATCCTCGTCATGCTCAACGACCAGCAGCGTATTGCCCAGATTGCGCAGGCGAACCAGCGTTCTAATCAGCCGTTCATTGTCGCGCTGGTGAAGACCAATGCTTGGCTCGTCGAGAATGTAAAGCACGCCCATCAGTCCCGACCCAATCTGCGTCGCCAGGCGGATACGCTGTGCCTCGCCCCCTGAGAGGCTGGCGGCGGCCCGATCTAGTGTGAGATAGTCCAGCCCGACATCGATCAAAAATTGGAGGCGGGCCTGGATCTCTTTTAGCACCTGCCGAGCGATGAAGCGTTCGCGCGTGCTCAACGTGCCCAGGACAAGCGGGCCTTTGGGGTCGATCTTTGCCAGAGGATCTCCCAGCAGCGAGCCTGCTTTGCTGCCATTGCCATTTTTCTTCTTGTGATTGCCATTCGTGGCCGTCACAGGCAACGGGGCCGGACTTTCAAGCTGCTCTGTCCCCAGCTCTTGAAAGAAGCGTTGGGCGAGAACGATGGAGAGGCGGCTCACCTGCACGATATTGCGTCCGCCAACGGTGACGGCCAGCGCCTCCGGCTTGAGGCGAGCACCCCGGCAGTCGGGACAGATACGAGCGGACATATAGCCCTCGATCTCTTCGCGAATGCCCTCGCTCTCGGTCTGCTTGTAGCGCCGATCCAGGTTGGGAATGATGCCCTCGAAGTTGACGGTATAGTTACGCGAATGCCCATGTTGGGGCGTATAGCGGATCGTCAGCGGCTCGGCTACACCATAAAGCACCTTCTGCTGTACATCCTTACTCAGCTCGCGCCAGGGTGTATCCAGGTTAAAGTTGTAACGTTCGGCCAACGCCTCCAGAATGGCCGAGTGCCACTGGCTGCCATTGACCACCTTGCTCCAGGGAGCAATCGCCCCCTCGCGGATGCTTAGTTCTGGATGAGTAACGATCAGTTCCGCATCAATTTCTTGCTGCGTGCCCAGTCCGGTGCAAGAGGGGCAGGCTCCGTGAGGGCTATTGAAGCTGAAGGTGCGGGGCGCGATCTCCGGCAGGCTGATGCCACAATAGACACAGGCCGCTCGTTCGGAGAAGAGAATCTCCTCCCCATCTATCACCGAGACCAGCACAACGCCACTGCCAAGCTTGAGCGTTGTTTCCAGAGAGTCGGCGAGTCGTTGCCTGAAAGCCGGATCAACCTCTGCTTGCGGTAGCGCGGGGGTGTTGTCATCGCTAGTATTGGTGGCATTAACATCGTAGAGGGCAGGCCGTTCCGCCACCTGTTTTAACGGTGTGTGCAATTCGCCCGCATCTCCTTCGCTCGACTGCTTTCTGCCCTTGCGAATAACCAGCCGATCAACCACGACCTCGATGGTATGTTTCTTCTGTTTGTCGAGTTCGATCTCTTCGCTCAGATCAAAAATCTTGCCATCCACGCGTGCGCGTACATAGCCGGAGCGGCGCATCTCTTCAAAGATGTTCTTGTACTCACCCTTGCGACCCTGCACCAGTGGAGCAAGCAAGAGAATCCGCGAGCCTTCGGGCAGGCTCAGCACCGCGTCAACAATCTGCTGCAGCGTCTGCTGGCTCACCTCGCGTCCACATTGGGGACAATGAGGATGGCCGGTACGCGCATAGAGGAGGCGCAGATAGTCGTAAATCTCGGTCACGGTGCCCACAGTTGAGCGTGGGTTGTGGGTAGCGCCCTTCTGATCTATCGAGATAGCGGGTGAGAGGCCATCAATATGGTCAACATCAGGCTTTTCCATCTTATCGAGGAACTGGCGGGCGTAAGCTGAGAGGGACTCAACATAGCGGCGTTGCCCTTCCGCGAAGATGGTATCAAAGGCCAGACTACTCTTACCAGAGCCGGAGAGGCCGGTAATCACTACTAGCTGATCTCGCGGGATGGTCACATCAATATTTTTTAAATTGTGCTCACGAGCACCACGAATAACGATTTTGTCCTGGGGCATAGAATCCAACCATCCATTATTTGGCATGATAAATAACTGTCAGAATGTGATGCGGCTGCCGCTTGCATGTATGGGTTTTTGCGCAATCATGATTGGTGAATACAAACAAACGTTCCATGTAAGACTACTACATCGTCAC
>DASTZT010000333.1:0-5015 GCA_035764225.1 Ktedonobacteraceae bacterium | reverse complement strand
TGTTTCTGGCTCACGTCGATCTTGAGCAGAATCGTGACACGATCCTTTTTCTTGGCGTTGAGCCGCAGTTGAAGTGGAAGACGTTCAGTGATACCTTCCTGGGGGTCTGCAAACGTTTTAGGGCTTCAGAGGTGGTATTCCTGGGAGCGCTACTAGCTGATATCCCCCATTCTATAGCCGTGCCCATTTCCGGTAGCTCAACCAATCCTGAAGTGATGGAACGCTTGCACGAGATGGATATCCATACCTCGCGCTATGAAGGGCCTACCGGTATGGTCGGCATCCTCCATGATGCCTGCCGCCGTTCTCACATTCCAGCAGCCAGCTTCTGGGCTGCCGTACCTCATTACTTGGCGGCGACGCCAAATATTAAGGTCACGGCGGCACTTCTCACGTACCTGAGCACGTACCTGTCCATTGGGCTAGATCTGAGCGAGTTGCAATCGGATGCGCTGCGTTTTGAGGAGCAAATCTCCGCCCTGGTCGCGCGCGACCCGGAGGCCAGCGCCTATGTGCGCAAATTGGAAGAGCAGGTTGCCTCCAATCTTGAGGATGACGAGCATAATGAAGATGATGAGGATGACGAGTTCGTTAATCCTGATCGCATCGAAGGTACCGGACCGCTACCAAGCGCGGACACGTTGATCCGTGGTGTCGAAGAATTGCTACGCAAACAACGTGAGAACGGCCAACAACAAAATCACGACGACAATGATGAGGAAAGTGAATGACAATCCCCTTTTATAGCTTAGAAGAGGTTTTACAGCCGCGTTCAGTGGCAATTCTTGGCGCTTCGCGGGCCCCCCATAAGTGGGGGCACGTTGCTGCCAGACAGCTTATTCAGGGCGGCTTCCCAGGCGACATTTACCTTATTACCCCATCCACCCCCGAAATACTGGGCCGTGCCACCTACCCCAGCCTGCGCGATGTCCCCGGCCCGGTTGATCTGGCAATCATTACGACTTCATTTCAACATGTGTCACAATCCGTTGACGACTGCATCGCCCATCACGTCAAGGGCATTACGATTGTCACAGCAGGCTTTAGCGAGACCGGGCCAGAAGGGCGCGAGCAAGAACGGCAACTGATCGCCCGCTGTCACGCGCACGGTATTCGCGTCATTGGCAGCAGCTGCATGGGGCTGTATGTGCATCGCTCATGCCTCAATGCGCTGGGGATGGTCTTCCCCTTGCCAGTAGGGCCTATCGGGCTGGTCTCTCAAAGTGGAAACCTGGGAATGTATTGGTACAACCAGGCCCAACTCGATGGCCTGGGCTTTACCACCTTTTTGAGCCTGGGCAACGCGATGGATGTGACCTTTCCCGAATGCATGCAATACCTGGCACACGACCCGGAAACAACGGTGATCGCGGGCTATGTTGAAGCTATTCAAGAGGAAACGCTACTCAACGTCACCAAAGAGTTACGCGAGCAAGGCCGCTATAAGCCGGTTGTTATTCTGCTGAGTGGCGCTACCGAAGTGGGGGTGCGAGCAGCTCTGGCGCATACCGGTTCGCAAGCGACGCTACGCCCCGACCACGATACGAGCTTGCTTGGCAGCGGAGTTGTGCGCGTGATCCGTTCTGATGAGCTTTTTCCGGTGGCGCAGGCCCTGGCTCTACAACCACCCACGCCGCAAGGCGGACGGCGGATCGCGATTATCGGCGATGGAGGCGGTAGCGCCGTCGCGACGGGGGATGCCTCGATCCGCGCGGGACTCCAGGTTCCCATCCTCTGCGAGCAAACACAGCAGGCATTGCGAGCTTTAATGCCAACGCGTGCCACCTCCACCAATCCCATCGACGTAGCTGGCGCTGCCGACGAAGATCCCCTCTCTTTTTCTCTGCTTACCGAAGTTTGTCTCAAAGATCCAGACGTTGACGGCGTGATTATCACTGGACTCTTCGGAGGCTATCGCTGGCTCTTGTCAGAAGATTTTGGGGCGCGAGAGGAGATGGCAGCCCGTGAACTGGGCCGTCTCGTACGTCATTATCAGAAGCCTGTCTTGATGCAGACCGTCTACGCTCGCCACGATATTCCGGCGCTACGCCTGCTGCGAGAAGAGCGCATCCCGTACTACGAATCCGTAGAAATTACCTGCCGGGCGATGGCCGCGCTGGCAGAAGTGGGAGCGTTCACGAGCAGCCAGAGGTAAAGGGCAAAGGCGCAGGGACAACGGCTAAAAGGTATGTTGCAGGCGTTGCACAATCTGCTGCGCTTCACGCACCATACGCTCAATCAGTTCTTGCGCCGTTGGCACATCGTTGATTAAGCCAACCACCTGGCCCGCCCAGACAAAGCCTTCATCAAGCACGCCTTCAAGGGCCGCCCGTGTATTGACCGTCCCTAAGATATGGGGCAGCAAACGGCGCAACCGCTCGTCGGCAGCGATAGTCTCTCGCACCAACTCTTCTTCCACCTGTAAGATTCTCTCCGCCACCTGCCCCTTCAAGACACGCGCAGGACGCCCAATCGAGCGTTCAACGATGACGGTATCGGCCTCGTTGGCCTCGACCAGCGCCTTTTGATAATTGGGATGTGCGTTGCTCTCGCGCACCGCCACAAAACGCGTCCCCAGCTCAACCCCTTCCGCGCCCAATGCCAGAGAGGCCGCCAGACCACGACCATCAGCGATCCCACCGCTTGCCAGCACAGGAATTTTGACCGCTTCCACAATGCGCGGGGTCAACACCATTGTTGCGATATCATCGCGCCCCAGATGCCCACCACCCTCAACGCCCACAGCGATCACGGCATCCGCACCAAGCGATTCGGCCTTGCGAGCCGCACGCACGCCCGCAACCAGCACCATCGTGCGCACCGGCACGCCGCTTTGCTGAATCCGGCGCAATAGCGGTTCGGGATTGCCTCCCGTAATACTAATCACGGCTGGCTCCTCGGCCAGGGCGGCATCAATAAAAGCGTCCAGAGGAATATGGCCAATAGGAAAGTTGACCCCAAAGGGCTGGTCCGTCAAACGTCGCGCCTTCTGGATATCCGCCCGCAGCTCTTCAGGCGTCGAAAAGCAGGCGCAACCTATTTGCCCCACCCCACCCGCGTTCGAAACGGCAGCTGCCAGTTCGGCATAAGAGAGATGGGCCAATCCTCCCTGGACAATAGGATAGCGAATGCCAACAAGCTCGGTAAAGCGGGTATGCATCCTCTCTGGTAATAGAGACATCGCTGGAGATCCTCTTCTTTCAAAAAAATAATCTAGTCTATCTGATTTGTTGTATCACAAGCCAGATAGACTAAGCAACAAACAGCGTTGAGCCATTCCAGGCCTATTTTTTATTTAATCAGTGAATTGAAGAAGAGCGCCAGGAGGAGGCTCAGCACAAAGGCCATAGCGAGAAAACAGAGCACGCTTTTGCGCACATACCTGTCCATCTCAGAACCTCTAACAGCAAAACTCATATAAAACCGTTCCTCAGTTGTGGCTTCTCGATGCAAAGACGCTGGACTTAGCTGTTTGGATGTGGATGATTGAACACGAGGTTTTTCGATGGCTCCTTGAGAA
The DNA here is from genome assembly GCA_035764225.1 of Ktedonobacteraceae bacterium. Taxonomy (GTDB): domain Bacteria; phylum Chloroflexota; class Ktedonobacteria; order Ktedonobacterales; family Ktedonobacteraceae; genus DASRHT01. The sequence continues at coordinate 1,495 of DASTZT010000333.1, read as the reverse complement.
TGCAGATAAACAGTAATAATCATACCACCGGCAAACAGTAGAATTAAAACGGCCAGAGGTATCAGGCACGTCAGCATAGCAGGCTATCTCCTTCAGCAGATGCAGGATTGCCGACACAAGCCAGCAATGCACACCTTCCAGTAAATAGACGGAGCAGATTCAGCCTGATAAAAATTTGTGACATAGATAAGGCTGCTGCTCAGTACGTAGCTGACACGCATGCATGTGCTGAAAGGAAACAGATAAATATCGATGTATCAGATATCAAAAAATGGGGCTTGATTCAGCCTGACACCGTCCATCTACAATATTTCATTTTTGATGGTCTGCTTCTGGTGTTGCTCTTGCTGCGACTCCAGGGCCTGGGTAATAGCGGCAATCAGCTCTTGAAACGTAAAAGGCTTTTCGACAAGGCAGGCTTGTGGCGCGATGCGCAACGCCCGCATGATCTCGGAAGGGGTAGCAGCGGTGCAAAAGATGAGTGGCAATAAGCGCGTTTGAGGGTGAGCACAGAGAGATTGCAATACGTCTATCCCGCCGATATCAGGCAGGTTGAGATCCAGAATGAGCACCTCGACCGGTAAGGGAGGAGGAGGGGTCGGACAAGAAAGTGGCTGGTTGTTATCTTCATGAGCATCCTCTGGTAATAAAGCTTGCAAACATGCACGAGGATGCTCGTAAATCGTAACTTGATGACCGGCGTACTGCAATATGGTAGCACACAAATTAGCAATGCGTGCATTATCCTCAAGCAAACCTATCTGAGCCATAAAAGTTAAGCATTCCCTGGTTGCTTATCTACGTTTGCTACCAATTGTAATGTCTACATACATTCCCTGTCAAGCAGTACGCCACTCGATCCAGAATTTTCATGGCTCAAGGAGCGTGCTCTCGACGCCCGCCCCTGGATGCGGTACAATTTGAAGGGCATCACAAACTTCTATCTAGAATGCGAATTGACCGATGAGCGATAAGGAAACACTGAAAAAGTATCCCATTAGCGTTGTACGCTTCGGCATAGGGAAAGAAATACAGCTCTACTACGATACCCTGGTAGTCACTGGCCACGAGGAAGATCAGGAACTCGTTGTACAGCTGAGTGAAATCAAACGTATTGCCTTAATGCCTGGCGATCCTAATCCATCAAAGCTATTGTTGTTGGCAGACCTGGATGATGATACCACGATCATTCTGGCAGAAGGGATGTCTAACGCACGCGGTTTTCGTGCCATGCTTCCCCGTCTGCTTGAACTCTGTCCAGACCTGCAACTCGATCCGCCCGATATGAGCGAACAGCTACGACAGGCATTGAATACGCGCCGCGCCTGGACGCTCACCTGCTATGGTTCTTTTCTGCTGATTTGCGTTTTATTGTACGGGCTTTACCTGCTGGTGGCCTATATCGGCAGCAACGTTCATCATTGAACGTCCCGCTCGTCTGAAAGGATCTGCGCGTATGTCTCATCCGTCCGCATCTGAGGGGATCGCTTTGATT
>DASTZT010000332.1:0-6386 GCA_035764225.1 Ktedonobacteraceae bacterium | reverse complement strand
TCACCACCACTGATTGGTACATGACGAAATAAAAACGCCAAAGCATTCGGGAACACCGCTACTATGGCAGTGTTCCCGACTCAATAAAAGATATACATCCCTTTCGTACCGGCCAGCCTCAGCGCGTCCTGTCTTGAAATTCCGAAGGTCAACGCCACTCTCGTGGCTAGCTTCGCTCAGACCTTCGGCAAGGAAGATTTATTGCCCATCCTTCTCGAACTCGTTGCATCCCCCAACGAGGGCAAGCGCGAGGCCCCCGCCGCCCTACCAGCCCATCCCCTTGCCCCTACCCGTGTTCCACCATCACGGCACGCCCAAACAACCAGATCCGAACGGGAACCGCGATGGTGGACAGGAACCGGTAGGGGCAAGGGGCGGAAGCGTGGTTGGGAAGGGGCCTCGCGCTTGCCCAGGTAGCTTATTGAGCGAGTCGGTACGAATGTTTTGACCATCCCAACTCTTATTCCTTGCTGAAGCCAAGATCCAGCAGTTTTGCTCCGTCGCTAAAGACGGCATCGTAGGAGGAAGCGTCCAGTTCTACACCAATCAGATGATGACCATTGCGACGGGCAGAGAAAACCAGACAATAACCCGCACTATCCGTCCAGCCTGTTTTGATACCGTCAGCGCCTGGATAGAAGGTCAGGAGTCCATTGGTATTTTCCCAATGGTAGGCATGCGTGTATAAAGTTGGTTTTACATCATATATGTCCTGGCCGACGATCTGGACGAAGGTGGGATTGCGCATGGCATAATTTGCCAGCGTCACCAGATCCGCTGCGGATGCATAATGGTCACTGCTACTAAAGCCATGAGGGCTGCTAAAATGGGTATGCAGCAGATGCAACTGCTGCGCTTTTCTATTCATCATCGCCACAAAATTGTCGGTCGAGCCAGCAACGACGCGAGCAATCACAATCGAAGCGTCCGTACCGGAACGCAGCATGAGAGCGTAGAGCAGCGTATGGAGCCGGAAATAATCGCCCACGACCAGCCCCGCGTTACTGGCACCCGCAGGGACTTGATTGAGATCGGCCTGTTCCACCGTTACCCCCTGATCCAGATTGCCGTTCTCAATTGCCACAATGGCCGTCATAATTTTCGTCGTGCTGGCGATGGGTAGCGGCACACTACTATTCATATCGTAAAGCACTCGACCCGTATCAGCATCGATCAGGTAGGCAGCCGTGCCACTGATAAAAGGGGCGGGCGTCGGCGTTGGACTGGGGGGCAGGGTTGGTATGGGCGTTGGCGTCGGTGTAGGAGACGGCGTTGGTATGGGCGTCGGCGTGGGAGCCAGCATGGCCTGAACGCCGGAGTACATGGAAGAAGCAAAAAAGATCGCCACAATCGTCACGACAATCATCAGCACAAGTGCTATGGCAAGGAATATACGCTGCATAATGCTCTTATCCTCTCATGTCTCTTACAATACTTCCAAGCGTTGGTGACGTTGGGGTTGGGGTCGGATCTGGGGGGATACTGGCAAAACCACGATCCAGCAGCATTTTGACATCGGAAACCAGCAGTTCCATCGACCGAGTTCCTAATTCGGTACCGATCAGCAGATGATTATTGCGCTGAGCAGAGAAAATCATGCTGCCCATAGTGCCATCATAACTCAATTTGATGCCATTCATCCCCGCATAAGCCGTTAGCAAAGGATTCGTATTAGGCCAGAGATAGAAATGATGCCCCCTGGTAGCTGGCAGGGTATATTGCTGCTGCGCTACGATCTGGGCAAAATCTGCTAGCTGCATGGCATACCAGCCCAGGTGGGTCAGGTCTGCGGCACTAGAATAATCGTTCGGAGAGACTGAGCCATAGGGGCTGGTAAAATGAGTATCATTGAGTTGCAGTTGATGGGCCTCCTCGTTCATCATCGCTACAAATTTTTGTGTATCGCCAGCTACCGTCTGTGCAATTGCGAGTGCAGCGTCATCGCCCGAAGGAAGCAAAAGCCCGTAGAGCAGATCGCGCAACTGAAACTGATCGCCGAGCTGCAAATGGGCCACACTCGCGCCCGCCGGTATCTGATCAAGTATCGACTGTTGGATAGTCACAGGCTGGTCGAGATTGGCGTTCTCAATCGCAACAACCGCCGTCATAATCTTGGCAGTGTCTGCTATGGGAACACGGGCATGACTATTGCTGTCGAAAAGCACTTTACCGGAGGTTGCATCCAGCAAAAAAGCGGCTTCACCATGAATGAGTGAAGGTGGAGCAGGCACATTACGCTTCAGATCGGCAGCTCGCGGCTGCGGTCTGAGCAAGGTAAAAGCTGCTAACATGCTTCCAATGATGAGCATAGCGACCAGTCCCGATAGCAGATTACCTAGAAAGCGCGACCGTTTCTGGCTGCGTCGTGACGTTGGCAGTTCCGGCTCTGCTAGAGGCTGGATATGGGTCTGTTGATAGCGTTGGATCGGCACAGGCTCTCGTCCGATACCACTGGTGCTATGCTCAAGCAGGCGCTCTCTAATCCGCGCCAGGCGAGAGACATCATCTTCAGTAAGCTGCTGGAGATCGTACAGCAGGCGCGTATTTGGCGACGATTGATCGGAGGCAGACAGGTGCTGCTCGATCTGCTCCTCGACGCTCTCTGGAGAAAACCACTCGTCTCGATGATCCATTGCTACATCTCCTCCTGTTGAAAATACTTCCGGCGCAGCAAATTAAGTGTTCGCGAGAGCGTGACGCGAATGACGCTATCACTTTTGTTGAGACGCTGAGCAATCTCCTTCGAGCGCAGACCATAGCCGAAACGCAGGCGCACAATTTCCTGTTGCAGTTCAGAGAGATTGGATAGATGGACACGCAGCAAAGCGTAGTCTTCATTGCGCAAAGCAACATGCTCTGGCATATAGTCATCATCATCGCAGAGCATCGAGCCGACATATTCTAAGGCAACGGAGGGATGACGAGAGGTGCGACGATAATAGTCAACGGCTTTATTATAGGCAATACGACGCAGCCAGGCCAGTTGCTCGCCATCGCTCCACGTAATCCAGACGCGATTCTCCATCGCGGCTAAAAATACATCCAGCACCATGTCATCAACGTCCTCCTTGCAAGAAATATAGCGCGAGAGATAATTTAAAATAATTAGTGCATAGCGATCATAGAGGGCTGCGATTAATGGCTCGTCAGCCGCCTCCTCAGCGTGTATCTGGCGCATGCATTTCCTCATAAAGTTTTTTTCTGCTCTACATCCAGTGGGGAAAACTTTTTCAGCCTTCGTTCCGACCTGATTGTAGCGCGTCCGATTGATCGCCCTGGTGCTTACGTTCCCCAAGAAAAATGTAGAGTTACGGTTTTAAAACACATCTTACTGTTGTAATCGTTGGAGCAGGAAAAATGTTAACAAAAATTATGTGATACGATAAACACATCCAGGAGCCGACCCTGGCGATCACAAAAATAAGGATATAGGTAATGAGTAAAGAAGAATGGCACAACACCGTGTTCGAGACGATTAAACAGCGACGCAGCATCGGCAAAATGACAGAGCAAGTCCCGACACGGCAACAGATTGAGCGCATGCTGGAAGCGGCAACGCACGCTCCCAATCATCATAAAGTAGAACCCTGGCGTTTTTTTGTTTTGGCAGGCAAAGCTCGCAACGAGCTAGGCGAGATTATGGCGGCAGTGCAGGCTGCGCGTATGACGGATACGACAAACGCGAAGGCCCAGGCTATTCTTAGCAAGGAACGAGCCAAGCCGCTACGCGCCCCTGTGCTGATTGTTGTGGCGGCAGAGCGATCTCAGCAGGACAACGTCATTGAGATAGAAAATGTCGAGGCAACGGCTGCCGCTGTGCAAAATATGCTGCTGGTAGCCGAAGAAATGGGGCTGGCTTGCATGTGGCGTACAGGCGACTCGGCCTACGACTCACGCGTCAAGCTGTGGCTGAGCCTCGCTCCCGAAGATCACATTGTGGCCTTTGTCTACGTTGGCTACGCCGCGATTCCCCGGCAGGAACGCCACCCCGGCCCAATTGAGCAAAAAGCAGTCTGGCTGGGTTGGAAGGACCTGCCTCCCACTAATGGAGGCTAGTATTTAATCAGCGCAAAGACATCATGACCCTTTAAGCGTTCGCGGCCATTGAGAAAGGTCAATTCGACCAGGAAGGCTATGCCAGCGATATGGCCGCCGAGTTTCTCTACCAGTTCCATCGCAGCCGATACCGTCCCACCGGTTGCCAGCAAATCATCAACGATCAGGACGCGCTGACCCGGCTTGATGGCGTCTTTATGGATCTCAACCACGTTTGTACCATATTCCAGCTCATACTCGACGCTGATGGTATGAGAAGGCAGCTTGCCAAATTTCCGCACTGGCACGAAGCCACAATTGAGCAGGTATGCCAGGGGGGCACCAAAAATAAAACCACGCGACTCAACGCCCACCACCGCCTGAATACCCGACCCGACATAATGGGACGCCAGACGCTCCATAGCCGCACGAAACGCAGCCCCATCTTGCAATAGGGGAGTAATATCTTTAAAGAGCACGCCTCGCTGCGGAAAGTCAGGAATATCGCGGACAAAATCTTCCAACCGTACAGGCTCAGATGTTGATGCCATGAGCAGTTTCTCCTCATATTTCAAATACATAGGCCAGATTCCAGGAAACAGGGAAGCCAACAGTGTAGGCTTCCCTGTGATTATAACAACTTGTTTACATTACCTCTGCTAAATAGGGCATTATTCCTGTTTATTTCGCTTGCAGTATACGCCACCCCGCGCATATCTGCAAGCAACATCAAACATTGTTCCTGGCACAGCGTTATGACCTCTGTTTAGCGTTGAGGAGTTGGTTCTGCTTGCACCTGTGTGCCCTCCACTGGCGGCAATTGCGCTGTGCAGTACGCGCAACGCGAGGCTTTGAGCGGGACCGTGCTCAGGCAAAATGGACATTGGCGCGTCGTGGGAGCCTCTTCCTTCTTTGGCCTCAAGTGGTCAAGGCGATCTCGCAGAGCATTCACTGGCTTCACAACGAAGAAGTAGATGACCAGAGCGAGGAGGAGAAAGCTAATAACGGCATTTAAAAAGGCACCTGGTAAAAAAGTGCTATGATTATAGGTGAATTTCCATGAGGAAAAATCAAATCCTCCAAACAACCCTATCAGAGGGGTTAAGAAATCTTTGACAAATTCCTGTACGACACTATTGAAGGCAGCACCTATCACAATACCAACGGCCAGATCGACGACATTGCCGCGCATAATAAATTTCTCGAAATCGCCAAGCGAGCTCAAACCTGCATGCAGGCCACGCCCGCCGTATTCTTTCATGGTACCCCAGGCACGATCTGTATCCATACAGCATCCTTCCACTAATTTTTCAGCTAGAACAGGCCAGATCCATCTTTCCGGCTTTTTGACTACGGATATATCACGTATATCACACTAGTTCCGCTCCACACAGCCATTCCTGTTCTATGCTTAGAGTAGCATACGCAGATCCGTTCTGCTAGGGGCGCATTACTTTTGCTCAGAGCTATGAGGAGTGAAGTCTGGCCCCGCACTCTTCGCAAAACTTCGCGCTCGCCTTGACCGGAATGGAGCATTGTGGACAGAAGAGATCGGGCAGGGGTAGTTTGGTTCCGCAGTGCTGGCAGAATTTCCCTGGTTGGCCCGCGCTCCTGCAATTGGGGCATTCGACCGTCTGAGGATAACCCGGCGTGCCAAAGCCCGCGACGCTAGCAGGTGATGGAAGCGATGGAGGCTGCTGTCCGGCGGGAGGCAACTGGGGCACGCCCTGATTGGGGGCTGGACGCAGCATGTCAGGCGTTGCCGCCGATGGAATGGCGTTGACATTAAATTGCGGCGCTCGATATTGCTGTTCGATCTGGCCTCGCTGGGCATCAACATTCATTTGATGCTGGAATTGCACCCCGTCGGCGCGCAAATCTGGGGCGCAGCCCGACCCTGTACACAGGTTCAATTGATGGTTGAAACAGCGATCACAGACGGTACGATGACATTTAGGGCAGAAATGAAAGTGATGCTGGACCTCGACCCACGATTTTTGCAGTGCGTCGGCCTGCTCTGTATGCCACTGGCTGCCGTAGATCTTCTGTCCCGCTTCTGCCGCCCGTCCCCAGAATCCGCCGAGCAGCCCGACTCCGATGTCCATCACATTGCTAGCTGTACTGACATTCGAGCGAATCGGTCGCGTATCAATCTGCCAGTAACACTCCTGGCAGGTGAAACGAAAGGCGAAATACCCCTGACTCTGGTTGCTCATATCGGTATAAATGTTGGGAACAGTATAATTTTGGGCCATCAAGAAACTCCCTTCTGCCAAAACCATCCATGCTTAATCATTACAGAACGCTTACCACTTATTGTACTCTTGAGAACGCGCAAAGTACAGCTTTTT
>DASTZT010000331.1:0-7936 GCA_035764225.1 Ktedonobacteraceae bacterium | reverse complement strand
AGATCCTGGGCGTCAAAGAATTTCTTGAGTTGAGCCGCCTGCTCGTAGGCTGCCGTCACCTCGCCCATTTCGAGCAGAAGCTCGGTTTGCTGCAACGAAGCCGATGTTGCATGGTGAGTGAAGCCGCCCTGCTCAAATAATATTGAGGCTTCATCAAGGATATTCACGGCTTCCTTCAATCTGTTAGAGGCGATCAAGGTCGTGGCATATTTCCCCAGAGCTTCCCCGGTATCCAATGACGCACCCAATTGGCGGTAGACGCTCACTGCTTCGGCGGCCAGTTTGGAGGCTTCCTGGGTTCGGTTCAATTTCACGAGGCAACTGGCCATTTGCAGCATCGTCCAGGCGAGCATACTGTTATCCAATCCATTCTGGATAATATTATCGCGGATCTGGTAATAGCGACGCAACGACGAGCCATAATACCCCTGGACATAATCCAGATCGGCCAGATTCATCTCGACTTTAATCACAGCTCCCACCTGCCCCAGGGCGGTGAAACTGGCTTGCGCTTGCTGGAAAAGACGATATGCGCGATCAAAATCACCCAGCCATATCAGGTTACGAGCCTGGTTATACTTCACCATCGCGATTGCGCGTTTGATAAAGGTCTCGCCGCGCTCGGTCAGGGTGGGATAAATCGCTAATGTGCTATCATAAATCTCCAGCGCCTTCTGATATTGCCCAATCTGCGAATAGATCATGGCCGTATTATGATCGACATTGCAGACCAGATAGTGTTCGCCCCGCTGTACCAACACCTCGCGTGCTCGCGCAGCTTCCGTTAAAGCTTTTTCAACGCGGCCTAGCCAGGCGCAGGAAATAATCCAGGTGATGCGGGTACGCGCCCACTCAACCTCCTCACCGAGAGCCAGAAATTGCTCTCCCGCCGCGTCCAGAGAGTCCATCGCCGCTTGCTCATGGCCGATAGTGGCCAGCGCGCTCCCTTTGGCGGCCAGGCCGAGCGCACGCATAAAAGGTTGTTGAGCATAATCTCCGAAAAAGATCAGCAATTCCGCCAGTTTGAGCGACACAAAAGGATGAAGATCCAACTCACGAAACGATTCGTCCTTCAGCAGAGCAGCAAAAGTAGCATGATCGGTGAGTTCACCGCCATGCTCCTGAATGTAAATATATCCCTCTTCAAGGGGCCGTTCACGCAATTGTTGCAAAAATAGTTCGTGATCCATCTTCGCTGGTTAGTCCCCCCAATGAACCAACGTACGAGACAGGCATTGATCGAAAAAGATAGCTATCTATGTATCTATTTAATCATGCTCGATAGTTAAGCCCTCAATCACTAACTCGGCGTCTGCTAGATATACTATCATAACATATTCCCCCGCGGGTACCGCAACGAAAGCGATATTGCCCAGCTCATCAACTTCAGTTGACATCAACGCCGTTTTTTCTCCATATTTCCCGTTAAGAGCATGCGATGGGCCGGGAGAGCGATAGAGCTTGACAACGACGCCTTCAAAGGCGTCAACGCTCTGCTCAGGCCGGGAGCTGGTGAAGAGACCCAGCAGCATAATGCCACCATTGCTGGAACGTGAGAGGTGGAGCGAGAGGTTTAATAACTCAGCTCGATATTGACGCGGCCACGTTGATTGCGCGGAAGCGTCGCTACGGAGGCTCAGTTGAGGCTGCCAGGGAACCAGGCTAGCGATAATGCGCTGGATAGCAGCTCGTGGAGAGAACGCAGGCTCAGACTCAGGGAAGGGTTCAAAGTTAGCCAGGATCTTGCGGATATCGGCCACCTCATTGGCACAGAGTGGACATAGCTCTAGATGCTGCGCGATATCGATAGATTCGTCCGTTGAGAGCATTCCCGCACAATAGTGATTCAGCCTGGTAGCCTCTGGACACAGGCTCCGGTAGAGTCGCGAAACGAGAAAGGAGTCAACGTTTTGATATCTGGCAAGCCGTTGCTGGCAGATAGAACACCCAGCGAGATGCTCTTTTGCTCCTTGTAACAACGGCTCATTATCAAGCACAAATTTTAGAAGTTCCTCATCACTGGGAGCCGTTGCGTGTACACAGTCCATCATAACCTATCCCTCGTCATTGAATAGTTTCTTGACGCAATGTCTTCACTACTTTACGACATTGCGCTTCACCTCGACTGCTGTATAAACGCTGGACACACCATTTTTCGCATCCCACTTTGACAGCATAAGCAGGAAGAGTCGAGAGCAGTGCATCTTAGCCTCACTCGCCACCTTCAAGCTTCCAGCGGATCTTATCAACATTACGTAGAATACGCTCCATAATATTACGCTTGAGGCGGTAGATTTCTTCTTCACTACGAAACTCGGTGGCGCAATAACGCACTATCTCTCGTGGTTTGAGGTTGCAATAAAATAATAGGTAAGCGAGACGCTTTTCTTTCTCGCCTGGCAGGAGAGCTTTAATAACCTCCCAGAGTTCTCCCTCGTGGTAGCGATCTTCGATGCTCGGCCCTTCAACGCTGCCATGCATGTAATCGGGTATTGGCTCTTCCTTTGGTCGCGAATACGCTCGTAATGTATCCATAATAGCACAGTTCAAACAGAGATGTAAGTAGCTCAGCGCACTTGCAAGGGTTGAGAAGATGAGTTGCTGATCCTTGATGGCCTGCCAGAAACGACGAAACGTATCATCCACATAGCTCTGTTCGGTTTCGTAGCGCGAGGCCGTTTCCCGGTAGGGATGGCGTGCTAACCATAAACGTACGTTCTCACTAAACTGTTGCTGCAAAATAGCCCACGCCTCATTGTCACGCTGCACCACCGCGCGTCGGAGAATTTCCAGGCAGTATTGATCGCTAGATATTTCCTTGCGGCGGTATTTGTTCATCTCTTGAACACAGCATTTGGTGAGGTCTTCCAGGCTCATTTCGTCAAGCCGCTTATCCATTCTAATACCCATCGCTCTTTACCTACTTCCCCTTTAGCCTCCAGGCCAAAGAATGCTCCAGCTCACTTTTTACGCTCCCTTGCAAAGTCAAACGTATACTGTCGCCTCACCTCACACTTTCTCGCTAAATAGTCACATGATGGAAGATTTTTCAGGCCACGATTGAGAATAGCAATTTTTCGGTATAGAACAGGTACCCCAACACTATGTAGCTTAGACGAATTGACCACAAAAAGTCAAGTCAATCCCTAATGTTCGCCATTATGTCTATTGCTCAAGATGGCTGAACCTGATGATGCTTCCCGCTATATTGCCTCTTGTTTCCTTCGCATGAAGGTATGTTTCCTCTCCAGGGAGACAAGAGAGGTGATTGTCTATGCTTGACCCGCTTCGGCATATTGAAACAAATGGCTGTAAAATAGGTAGCCTGTTTCTATACAACAGAATACCTGTTTCTCCCCTCTCGTACAATGCGCTAGATAACTAATTAAAAGTGAATAGTCACACAAAAAGACCTGTGCGATTTTGTACCACTGCACAGGTCTTTTTCGTTCGGCATGCATGGTGGAGCCTGATCTCCCCGCATGGCTATAGTAATTGCGCCAGTTCCTCAGGTGTATTCACGGGAGCCTGACAGGCAAAATGTTGACAGACATAGGCCGTCGCCTGACCATCTTTCAAGGCGCGATCTGCCAGCAAAGCAACCGTCTGGCTTGCCTGAGTATCATCAGGCGAGCAGCCAGCCAGCACGCTTTCTGGTAAGTAGCGGGTGTTGACAACTTCTAACAATGCTCGTGTATCGGTAGCGCGAGGCTCTCCGATAATAGCAATTTCCTGCCCCGCCGAAAGCGCGAAATCCAGGGCGCTGATGACATGCCCAAAGGCGAGCGGATGCTCTACCATAATATCGCCGATGGAGCGCAGATAGTCATCGGCACGCTGACGATACGCCTGCTCGCCGCTTAAGGCCGCCAACCGCAAGAGTACGTCAACGGCAACGCTATTGCCCGACGGGATGGCGTTATCCATGATATCTTTAGGACGGCTTACCAGCTCCTCGTGATCGCTGCCGGTATCGAAGAAGCCGCCATTTTGCTCGTCGGCGAAGAGCTGCACAGCCCGATCCATCAAGGCGCGAGCCTCAGCAAACCAGCGCGGATCGAAGCTGGCTTCATAGAGCGCCAGCAGGCCATCGGCTAGAAAGACATAATCTTCAAGATAGCCATTCAAGCGGGCGCGACCGTCCTTATAGGTGCGCAAGAGACGCCCATCCTTGCGCAACTTCCCCAGCAAGAAGTCCGCATTGTTGAGCGCGATCTGTAGATAGTCGGGGCGAGAGAGGTAACGCGCGGCCTCGGCGAAACTGCGCAGCATCAAGCCGTTCCAGGCCGTCAGAATCTTCTCATCACGTTCCGGTTTGACCCGTTGCTCGCGCCGCTTAAAGAGGATCTCCCTGCTGTGTGCCAATGATGCCTGCAACTCCTCCAGGCTGATCTGCGCCTCGTCCGCTACCTTCTGCGCGTCTTGCGGCACATACAGAATGTTCTCGCCCTCAAAATTCCCTTGCCTGGTCACGCCATAATAGAGCATAAAATTGGCGGCATCGGCGGTCGGCAGAGCCTGCTCAATCTCTTCGGCGCTCCAGAGGAAAAATTTGCCCTCTTTACCCTCGCTATCGGCATCCTGGGTTGAGTAAAAGCCACCCTCTGGGGCCGTCATCTCACGCACGACATAGTTCAGCGTCTCTTCGACGATGCGACTATAGGAAGGATTGCCCGTGACAAGATAGCCATGCATGTAGAGGCGGCTGAGCAAGGCGTTGTCATAGAGCATCTTTTCGAAGTGGGGCACTAGCCATTGTGCATCGACCGAATAGCGATGGAAGCCGCCGCCCAACTGGTCGTAGATGCCTCCATTAGCCATATGCTGCAACGAAGACTCCACTATCTTCAGTTCGGTTGGCGCTCCCTTCTTCCGGCCAAAATGAATCTCTCCTTTGAGGCGGTGCAGATGGACGCGCAGCAAAAACTCTAAAGCCATCGCGTTAGGAAACTTGGGCGCACCGCCAAAACCGCCATGCCGGGCATCAAAATCATCCATGATGCCCTGACTGGCTGTGCTCAACAAATCTAAGGTAATCGCGCCTTGCTGCCCGACGCCTCTGGCACGCAAGGGCGCTTTGCTGCTCTGCTGTAAATATTCCGCGATCTGTGTGGCCTGCTCCTCAACCTCCTGCCTTTGCTGCTTATATGCATGCACAATACTCAAAAGCACACGAGGAAAGCCAGGCATGGTCTGCTGACCGTATTGTCGATCCTGAGGAGGAAAATAAGTACCACCGTAGAAGGGACGCCCGTCTGGCATGAGAAACATCGTCATCGGCCACCCACCCTGCTGCGTTATGGCCTGGACTGCCTGCATGTAAATACTGTCAATATCTGGGCGCTCCTCCCGATCTACTTTGATCGGGACAAAATGCTCATTCATGATCTGCGCGATCCCCTCGTTCTCAAAGGATTCTCGCTCCATTACATGACACCAGTGGCAGGCGGAATAACCAATGCTCAACAAAACAGGCTTGTCTTCCTGGCGCGCTTTTTCGAATGCCTCCTGTCCCCACGGGTACCAGTCCACCGGGTTGTGCGCATGCTGCAACAAGTACGGGCTCGTTTCATCTATGAGACGGTTGGTGTACTTATGATGGGCCTGTGTGTCTGACATGTTTTTCTCCAGTATATTCTAACGCGCATAAATTATAGCCATTGTACGACAAGGGACGGAAAATAAGAAAACCCATGTACATACCCCTTGACTTTTGCCAGCCCATCAGTATACTTCTCAATAGAAGAACAATTTGACCAATATTACTAAATTAGTCATGTAGTCACAATAAAGGAGAGAGCAGAGCGTGGCGAAGCAGAACGAGGGAACCCATGCACCTTCAGAGACGCGATCTAAGCGACAGGGGCGTGCCGACCGCATTTTAGATGCTGCGGCGGAGCTGCTATTGCGCTGGGGATATAAGAAAACCACCATTGACGATATCGCGAAACAAGCAAGGGTGGCAAAAGGAACCATCTATCTGCACTGGAAAACGCGAGAAGACTTATTTGAGGCCCTGTTAACGCGGGAATGGCTTGGCCTGATGCAAGAGTTCATCCAACATCTGTCTACTGATCCAGAAGGAGGAACGCTTTACAATATGATCAGCCAGGCCTGCTCCATGACCATGAGTCGTCCCCTGATCCGGGCCGCGCTGCTCCGCGACATCGATATGCTAGGAGATATATTGCATACTACCTCCGGCGCTGAAGTTATCCGTATGCGCATACAATTTGGCACGGCCTATATGGAACTTTTACGCAACAAAGGTATGTTACGCACCGATATCGATCTAACGACACAGATTAAAATGCTGGGGGCCATCTTTACCGGTTTTTTTATCATCGATCCCTATATGCCCGATGAGCTAAAGTTCTCGCTGCCAGAGCTAGTGGACGCGCTCACCGAGACGATTCGACGCACCTTTGAGCCTCCCGAACCGCCCTCCCCAGAAGCGGTACAGGAGGTAACACGTTACTTACAACAGGGTTTACAACAGTTGCTGACCGCCGTTCAAGCGATGGCAAACAAGGAGACAGAAGCATGACAGCACTGATTCAGACCAGCGATCTCAGCAAGAACTACGGCGCGAGCCGAGGTATTAATGATGTCACCTTTGAGGTTTCTGAGGGTGAGGTTTTCGGCTTCCTGGGTCCAAATGGGGCAGGCAAGACTACGACCATGCGCGTGCTGATGGGCTTGTTGCACCCAACGACAGGCTGCGCCAGGATTGGAGGGCTTGATTGTTGGAGCAAATCGACCGAGGTGAAGCGGCTCGTGGGCTATCTTCCCGGCGAATACGCTTTTGATCCGGGGCTAACGGGAGCACAGATCATCGAGTACCTGGGCAATTTGCGCGGCGGCGTTGATCGCGCGTATGTGCGCCAGCTGGTCGAACGCTTGCAATTCGATCCGGGCAAACGCTTCCGCGAGTATTCACGCGGCAATAAGCAGAAAATTGGCCTGGTGCAGGCATTTATGCATCGACCACGTCTGCTGATTCTGGATGAGCCAACCAGCGGACTTGATCCCCTCAACCAGCAGGAATTCTACAAGATGCTTGATGAAGCGCGTACAAACGGTCAAACGGTCTTCCTCTCATCACACATCCTGCCGGAAGTGGAGCATACCTGCGACCGCGTGGGCATTATCCGTGAGGGCAAGCTGATCCAGGTGGGAGAGGTGAGCAGCTTAAAACAGCTGAAGCAGAACGATGTCGAGATCAGTTTCGCCGTGCCAGTTCTATCCGAATGGTTCTCCGCTCTCCCCGCCGTGCTGAAAGTCGCTCCCTCCAATCACGGACACGCGCTCCATTTAACCGTGCAAGGCGACCTGCAAGAGGTGATTAAAGTAGCGGCGCAGCATAACGCCACCAACATTATCGCCCATGAGCCAGGACTTGAGGAGATCTTCCTGCGTTACTACCAGGCAGAACCTATGCCGACAGCCGTTCAATGATTGAGCAAGGAGCGTTAGCGGGATACCACGAAGGTATTCCAGGGAGTCAAGATGATGTTTCGCACCATTTGGAGCAAGACGCTTCGGGATTATCGCATTCCCATCATTGCCTGGGGATTGGGCATAGCATTCCTCCTTTTCGCGGTCTTTGCGGCCTATACGCAGATTCAGGGAACATCTTCCACCGCGACCCTGAACCAGCTTGCCCAGTCGGCTCGCTTCCTTGCCGATCCGATTGATCTCGGTACGCCTGCCGGATACGCAACCTGGCGCGTGATGAGCTTCTCCGTGCCGATCTTGCTGGCGATCTGGGCCTTACTCGCAGGGGCAAGGCTGATTCGCGGCGAGGAAGAGCGCGGCGCACTCGACCTGCTGCTCTCCACACCCCGCTCACGCATGCGCCTGCTGATCGAAAAAGTGGTGGCGCTGATCGTGGCGCTACTCATCATCGGGCTATTGATTGGTCTGGGAGCTATTG
>DASTZT010000330.1:0-7309 GCA_035764225.1 Ktedonobacteraceae bacterium | reverse complement strand
CGCATCTTCGACCTTCCGCCAATCCCCTCCGACGAGGAGCAAGCGGAACAGGGTGGAGAGGCGGAAGATGACCTGCATGGCCTGAAGTTCGATGATCCAACAAAGCAAGCCTTGTTAGAGACGGAAGATGCGATCCATCAGGTGCTCAATAAAGGTCTGACAACGGCGGAATTGGCTCCCGCCAATGCCTACGTCAGACGCCTTCAGCATCAGATGGCGACGCGCTATAACCTGGCCTCACGCAGTCGGGGAAAGGAACCACATCGCCGCGTGAAAATTTATCGCGACCGCAGTTAACCAACATAATGTGCGAGGCTTCGAGAAAGCCTCGCATCATTTTATCAAAGGCAGAACGCCTTAGGGGCTATGAATAGCTAAACAAAGTGTTGACTTTTGTGGACGTGCATGCTATTCATATCCCTATGAGATTACGGCAGGATGCACAACAGATGAAGCATCAGTTACAAAACTGCTTACCGATGCCAGTATCGGTAGTATCATCGTGGAGCACAAAGATCGCTTAACCCGTTTCGGCTTTCACTCTATTGAACACCTCATGCAGGGACAGGGAGGGCGTATTGAGGTGATATTCCCAAGTGATACCGATCACGAACTGGTTGATGATTTCAGTGCCATTATCACCAGCATGGCAAGTCGTATCTCTGGCAGAAAAACATCCAGGCGACATGCGGAACAGATCAAGCCATGCGTGGAGCATGTGATGCAACAGGAGGACAAGTAGATGCTGGTCAAGCGGGGCTATCGGGCGGAACTCGACCTGAATACTGCACAAATCACGCTTGCACGCAAGCATGTAGGAGCCTCACGGTGGGCCTATAACTATGGCTTACGTCGCAAGCAGGAAGCGTACAAAGCAGGACAGCCCACGCCCTCTGCGACAGACCTGCATCGGGAGATCAACGCCCTCAAACCAACTGAGATACCCTGAGCGTATGAAGTCAGCAAGTGCAGTTTTCAAGAGGCGTTACGTGACCTGGACAACGCCTTCAAGCACTTCTTTCGCAAAGTAGCACTCAAGAAACAGGGACAGTGGAAAGGCAAGTGTGGCTATCCCAAGTTCAAAAGCAAGAAGCGTGGGTTAGGTTCCTGTCGTTTCACTGGCTCCATTCGCGTCTTCCCTGATGCCATCCAGTTGCCACGCATGGGACTACTCAGACTCAAGGAACACGGTTACTTGCCCATGAATGCCAAGATCGGGAGTACAACGATCAGTGAGAAAGCTGGCAGGTGGTACGTCTCCATTTGTGTGCATGAGGAGCAGGCAGAACCAACACAGGCAACAGGTCCGGTTATTGGGGTTGATCTTGGCATCAAGATGCTGGCAACCTGCTCTGATGGCTCATCCCATGAGAATCCGAAGGCACTCAGGAAACGCTTGAACGCCTTACGTCGTCTCTCACGGCGTCACTCCCGTAAAGTCAAAGGGAGTCACAACCGCAAGAAAGCGCAACGTCGCCTATCCCGTCTGCATGCCAGAATAGCCAATATCCGCTGTGACGCCCTGCACAAAGCAACGTCTCAGATCGTGGCGAGAACCAAGTCCGATGCTGAACGTCCATCGTGCATTGTCATCGAGGACTTGAACATTTCAGGGATGCTCAAGAACCGCAAACTGAGCAGGGCAATTGCCGACGTAGGCATGTATGAGTTCCGGCGTCAACTCACATACAAAGCCACACAAGCAGGAAGCGAGGTGAAGGTGGTAAGTCGCTGGTATCCCTCTTCAAAAACCTGCTCATCCTGTGGCACGGTGAGAGAAACGCTTGGACTCGATGAACGGATGTTTGTCTGCTTCGATTGTGGCTATGTCGCTGATCGAGATTACAATGCTGCCAAAGTATTAGCAACATCGGGCTAAGAAAATGGAACTACCGTAAGTTCTACGGGAAGTGACGCCTGTGGAGAGAGCGTCAGACTTGGGACTCCAAGCAGTTCTCGCTGAAGCAGGAACCGAACATCATTTGTGGCATGTCCATACATGGGTAAGTTTCGGATAACGGC
The DNA here is from genome assembly GCA_035764225.1 of Ktedonobacteraceae bacterium. Taxonomy (GTDB): domain Bacteria; phylum Chloroflexota; class Ktedonobacteria; order Ktedonobacterales; family Ktedonobacteraceae; genus DASRHT01. Next base: position 5,287 of record DASTZT010000330.1, on the reverse strand, counting down.
TATGTGCTATAATCCTTCTTATACTCCCCTGCGAAGATGCATGGGATTTTTGTAACCACAGCGACCGTGGTCTCGTCCTACGATGGACAGAAAGGAGTCGTAGCGCATCATGCATAGTATCGATCATAACTCAGCCTCGGAAGTCCCAACTCGTGAGGTCCATCCGTCCCATACGCCCGTTTATCCTCATCAGCCCGTTACTATCGCTGATATCTGGAAAGCCTACAAATATCTCAAGCCGATTATGCACCACACCTTGCTTGCACCATCGCGTACCCTGCATAGCATGACGGGAGCCGACATCTATCTCAAGCACGAGAACATGCAGCGCGGAGGTTCATTCAAAACGCGTGGTGCTAGCTATAAAATAGCTCAACTCTCGGAGGAGCAGCGCCGCGTTGGTGTTATCGCGGCATCAGCAGGCAATCATGCGCAGGGAGTGGCCATCGCGGCAGCGCAGCATCATATCCCTTGCACCATTGTCATGCCGGAAAACGCTCCCCTGGCGAAGGTCACAGCAACCCAACAATATGGCGCACAGGTAGAACTCTACGGCGTCACCTATGACGACGCTCACCAACGCTGCTGCGAGCTACAGCAAGCATCGGGTGCAACCTTTATCCACGCGTTCGACGATCCCGATATCATCGCGGGACAGGGAACGCTTGGTCTGGAAATGCTCAATGACCTGCCCGATGCCGACGCCATCGTCGTTCCCATCGGCGGCGGCGGCCTGATCTCCGGCATCGCCATTGCCGCCCGCGCCCTCAAACCCGACATCACCATCATCGGCATACAGGCGGAAGGTGCTGCCAGTTGCTACGCTTCGCTGAGCGCAGGCACGCTGCAAACGCTGCCATCCATCATGACGATTGCCGATGGTATTGCTGTCAAGCGTACAGGCGAGCTGACCTTCTCGATCATCCAGCAGCTGGTAGACGAAGTGGTCGTTGTAGACGATGAAGCGATCATTAATGCCGTCTTGCTTTTGATGGAACGCTGCAAGATCGTGGTGGAAGGTGCGGGAGCTGCGGGCCTGGCGGCCCTTTTGAGCGGGGCGATCAAGCTCAAAGACAAAAAAGTGCTCGTTCCCCTGACTGGCGGCAATATTGACATCAACCTCGTCGGACGCTTCATCGAGCACGGCCTGGCTGCGGCTGGTCGCTACTTTGTGATCCACACCCGCTTGAGTGACCGCCCTGGCGAGCTAATGCGCATGCTTGGCATCATCGCAGAGATGCGCATCAACGTGATCGATGTACGGTACCAGCGTATCTCTAATCGCTTGCCAATTATGCAGCGAGAAGAGACGATTACGCTGGAAACACGAGATCGCGCCCAATGCGAAGAATTGCTGCAACGCTTGCACGCCGCAGGCTACATGGTGGAGGAAGCACAATCATTCGAGTTTTAGCCCATAATAATACATGGGCTAAATTGGCTCGACGCGCAGCAGCACACCACCTTTTTGGACAACGTCGCCGCTTTTAGCGACTAAGGCAATCACGCGGCCTGTGACCTCCGCCGTTACCTCGTTAAAAACCTTCATCGATTCGATCAAAGCCACCACCTGTCCCGTCTGGATAACATCGCCAATCGCCACAAATGGCGGCGTTGAAGGCGAGGCTGCCGAGTAATAAACGCCCGTCAAGGGCGCAACAATCGGCGTACCTTGCGGCTCTGATCGCGGCTTACGGCCTGTGGGAGCCACAGCGTTATTGCTCTGGCCCACGATCACCAACTGCTCGGCGGCAGCACTTACCACCAGGCCAGGATTGCGCCGAATGACGATCTCCGTCCCACCCTCGGTCAGTTCCAGTTCACCGATAGTACTACCTTCCAGAATGCCGATAAGATCTTCAACGCGGTCTAGCCAGGATACGCTTTTCTGTGTACTCATTACACTACTCTTCATATCGTTTGAATATCAGACAGGTGTTGTGGCCGCCAAAACCCATCGAGTTTGACATAGCAACGTCCACTGTCGCGTGACGAGCCTCATTGGGCACATAGTCCAGATCACATTCGGGATCTGGATTATGCAGATTGATCGTCGGCGGGATAATACCTGTCAAGATGGACTGTAAAGAAACGACGGACTCAACTGCACCAGCAGCTCCCAGGGTATGACCGGTCATTGATTTCGTAGAACTGATGGCTACGCGATAAGCATGCTCGCCAAAGCAAGCTTTGATCGCCTGTGTCTCGATGCGATCATTATAAGCGGTGGATGTGCCATGAGCGTTAATGTAATCCACCTGTTCGGGACGCAGATTGGCTTTTTGCAGCGCGCGCCGCATGGCTCGTACCAGCCCCGTCCCTTTGGGTGCAGGCTCGGTCACATGGTACGCATCGGCAGTAGAACCGTAACCAACCAGTTCGCCCAGGATTTTCGCGCCGCGTGCCTTCGCGAACTCCAGATCTTCCAGGATTAGTATAGCAGATCCTTCGCCCATAACAAAGCCATCGCGCAGGGCATCAAAGGGACGGCTCGCCCCCTGTGGATCATCATTGCGACGCGAGAGCGCGTGCATATTGTCGAAGGCGGCCATTGCAATCGGCGTAATCGCCTTCTCAGAGCCACCCGCGATCATGGCTTTTGCATCACCCCGGCGGATCGTCTCCCATGCCTCGCCGATGGTATTGCCACTGGTTGCGCAGGCTGAGACAGCCGCCCAGTTTGGCCCTCTGGCTCCGGTCATAATCGAGACCACGCCGGGAGCGCCATCGACTATCATCATGCTAATAAAAAATGGGCTGATGCGGCCTGGCCCTTTTTCGTAGAGCACTTTAAACTGATCGTGCAACGTTACCAAACCACCGATGCCACTCCCAATATAGACCCCTACATCGTCTGCGATATCATCCGTAATCTGCAAATTCGCCTGTTCGAGCGCCTGCTTCGTCGCCGCAATCGCAAGATGTTCATAGGGGTCGTTGCGTCGCAGATCTTTGCTGTCCATGTACAGCGCGGGATCAAAATTCTTGATCTGAGCGCCAAAGTGAACGCGGTGCTGGCTGGTGTCATAAGAGGTAATCTCGCTAACACCAGATTTCCCCTGGCAGAGCGCCTCCCATGTGGTCGCAAGATCATTGCCCAACGAGGTAACCAGTCCCAATCCGGTTACTACTACGCGAGACATAAAGTCACCTCCTGAATATATCCTTTAAAGGCATATGCGATAAAGCATATGCTCTGTATGTCCAGTTATTGTTATACGCCCAGGGCCGCCGCCTCTTCCTGGATAAAGCGCGTATAGGTATCGCCACTAATGAAGCCAGGATGTTTGAGCAAACGCTGATGGAACGGTATTGTTGTTGTGATCCCCTCAATGACGTATTCATCGAGGGCACGCTGCATGCGGGAGATAGCCTCATCGCGATTATCGGCCCAGACGATGAGCTTAGACAAAAGCGAGTCGTAATGCGGCGGAACCTCATAGCCAGCGAAAAGGTGGCTATCCACGCGCACGCCTGGCCCTCCTGGCGGCAGGTATTGCTCTATCGTGCCAGTCTGGGGACGGAAATCGGCTGTGGAATCTTCCGCCGTAATACGACACTCGATAGCATGACCACGCAATTGGATATCTTCCTGACGCAATCGCAGGGGCAGGTTAGCCGCTATGCGGATCTGCTCTTTCACAAGATCGATGCCTGTCACCAGCTCCGTCACCGGATGTTCGACCTGGAGGCGTGTGTTCATCTCCATAAAATAATAGCGATTCTGCTCATCCACCAGAAATTCGAGCGTGCCAGCGTTGCGGTACCCAACCTCCTGCACGGCCTGGATCGCCTTCATGCCAATCTCATTAGCCAGTTTGCGCGATAAGAGTGGGCTGGGCGATTCCTCCAAGAGCTTCTGATTGCGCCGCTGACAAGAACAGTTGCGCTCACCCAGATGCAAGCCATTGCCATAATTATCAACCAGCACCTGAATCTCAATATGACGAGCACGCTCCACATAGCGTTCCAGATAGATGCCGTCATCCCGAAAAGCTTCGCGCACCTCATTTTGCGCTATAGTAAAGACACGTTCAAAGTCTTCCGGGCGCGTCACCAGGCGAATACCGCGTCCGCCGCCTCCGGCAACCGCCTTGAGCATCAGGGGAAAGCCAACGTCTCTGGCAGCGTCCAGGGCATCGGCCAGGGTACGTAAAACGGGAGTGCCTGAGAGCGTCGGCAATCCGGCTCTCTCCATTGCTTCGCGAGCAGACACCTTATCACCCATCACCGCCATGACTTCATCTGAGGGGCCGATAAAGGTAATATTGACATCTTTACAAATTTCAGCAAAGCTGGTATTCTCCGAGAGAAATCCGTATCCTGGGTGAATTGCTTCTGCATTAGAAACAAGGGCGGCGCTAATAATATTTGGCACATTTAAATAACTTTTCCCACCGTGCCCCGGTCCGATACAAATCCGCTCATCGGCCATCCGTACCGGGAGCGAGTCTCGATCAGCTTCCGAGTGGGCTATGACGCTGCGTATGCCCATTTCGCGACAAGCGCGAATGACCCGTAACGCTATTTCGCCACGATTGGCAATCAAAATTCTACTAAACATTATTTTTATAGGCAAAGCTTACGCCTTGCTATACTCCTCTCGCCATCTGCCCTTAAGAGGGGGGTGTATGCAAATTATATCACAGAGGTAAAGAAGCGGGATGATTGCCAGTAGTCCGCTTAGATTTTGTTTTTGACCATTACCCTTGATCTTGTTGATATCACTATTGATGTACTTATCAAAGATATAAAATAGCTAATCTCTAGACCAGGGTTAGATTACTCGGTCCCGCTCCCCATAAAACCGGCCAGTTGCAGTGCAAGGTCATGGGGTATGATTTTGTATTTCAGCTTCAGGGCGATGATACGGGTCACAGAGGCATCGATCTGGCTCATGGGAATTGCTCCGCTTTGCACGGCCTGGCGTAGACCGAAGAGCATCGTCTGCGTCTCAGCCAACCCACGCGGGCCGAGCAGCAAATCCGTGCCTGCTTTGACCGCCATCACTGCCGCCTGAGACAGGCTGTAGGTATTGCTGATGCCACCCATCCAGAGCGTATCGCTAATAATCACTCCCTTGAAATTCAGATCGTCGCGCAACAGCTTCGTCACCACATTGGGCGAGAGCGACGTGGGTAGCTTCGGATCAAGCTGCGGATTGAGGATATGCGTCACCATCACCATAGGCACGATGCCTTCGTTAATCATCGTACGATATGGTACCAGATCGACGGCATTGAGCGTAGCAAGGCTGCGGTTCATAAAGGGCAAGGCGAAATGTGGA
>DASTZT010000329.1:0-9872 GCA_035764225.1 Ktedonobacteraceae bacterium | reverse complement strand
GCATCCACTATTTACGCAAGCACCTGCTTCAGGTCCATGCCGCCATTGCTGAAGGCGTTCCGCTCGCGGGCTACTCGGTCTGGTCGCTGATGGACAACTTTGAATGGTCTCTGGGCTATAGCAAGCGTTTTGGCCTCACCTATATCGACTATCCAACACAGAAGCGCATCCTCAAAGCCAGCGGCTACTGGTATCGCGATGTGATTGCCGCTAATGAGGTAAGGTGACGATCTAGGCATCCTCCCCCATCAAAAAGGCGAGGTAGCGTTGTTTGCTTCGCTCAATCTCCTCTACTGTAGGAGGCGTTTTGGCTGGCTCGCAAACGCGAGCAAAGGCATCTACATAACACACATCACACACTTTTGCTACACACTCTTCCACATTTCCAAATATCCATCATCAGCTAGTCGTCTTTATGTCTATACCACCACGTTCTCTAACACACTTCGCCAGCACAGATTTAGGCATGCTTCTTGCTGAAGTCTCTATTGAAGGGTGAAATGTACGAAACAGCATATTTCACCGGTGCATTCTCTTTTGACTGATCTGAGCGCAAGATGCTCGGTCTGAGTAAGGAGGTTCTTAATGAACGCATACGCTCGTCGTCCTCTTCTGTTTTTCCTACTCTTCTGTCTGCTTCTTAGCTCGTTTTTCGTTGTTCAAACCACTACCAGAGCTGCTGGTCCAACGGTCCAGGTCTGGCTAACGACCAGCGATGGCAGCAACCATTTAACGCCGCAGGCCAATCTCACCTTTGGCTCCAATACTGGCAACTCCTCAACCATCAACGTGAACGAGTACCAGCAGTTGCAGCAGATGGACGGCTTTGGAGCTGCGGTAACGGATTCCTCAGCCTGGCTTATCGTTAACAAGATGAGTGCTAGCCAGCGCAATACGCTGATGCAGCAGCTTTTCGATCCCAATCAGGGCATCGGCATGAGCTTTGTGCGTATCCCGATGGGTGCCTCAGACTTCTCTGTCACCGGAGCCTATTCCTACGACGACCTGCCTGCCGGTCAGACCGATCCCAATCTCAACAACTTTTCCATCAACCACGACTTGGCATACATCATCCCTGTTTTGCAGCAGGCCCATTCGCTCAACCCGAACCTCAAGTTTATGGCCAATCCCTGGAGTCCGCCTGCCTGGATGAAAACCAACGGATCTATGATTGGCGTCTCGAACGGTGTCACCGGTACGCTCAACCTTGCCGACTACGGACCACTGGCGCAGTATTTTGTCAAATTTATCCAGGCGTACCAGGCGCAGGGTATTCCCATTTACGCCATCACGCCCCAGAACGAGCCTCTCTTCGCCCCTACCAACTATCCCGGCATGTCCTGGGCGGCAGGAGACGAGAACAACTTTATCAAAAACAACCTCAGTCCGGCTCTGGCAAGCGCGGGCCTGAGTCCCAAGATTATCCCCTACGATCATAACTGGGACAATACGAGCTACCCCTCCACGCTGCTTGGTGATACCACCACACGGGCAGATATCGCGGGCATCTCCTGGCACTGCTATGCTGGCAGCCCGACATCAATGACAAACATCCACGGCTCCTTCCCCACCTCTGAAGTCTACGAGACCGAGTGCTCAACGGGAGCTGCGGTTGCGCCCATCAACACCATCGATCTGCTGATGCAATCGGTCCAGAATTTCTCCAGAACGGTCGAACTCTGGAATGTTGCGCTCGACCCCAATCACGGGCCTCACACAGGCGGCTGTCCTGATTGTCTGGGAGTGGTGACGATTGACCAGGCCACAGGCAATGTCACCCTCACAAACGATTACTATCTGCTAGGGCATTTTAGCAAATTCGTCGTGCCGGGAGCCTTCCATATTACCTCCAACAACGTCGGCAGCATCGAAGACGCGGCCTTCAAGAATCCCGACGGCTCTAAAGTGGTTGTTGCGCATAACAACGGTTCCAGTAGCAGCACGTTCCAGGTGCTCTGGGGCAACCAGGGCTTCAACTACACCCTTCCGGCTGGCGCGACCGTAACTTTTAAATGGAGCGGTACTCAGCAAAATACGCTGACCAACGGTGGCTATGCTATCCATGCTGGTAGCAATTCGGCTATAGGAAATTTTCAGGCGGATAATTATTATCTGGGCGGCTCCAGTAATACGGCGACCGTGACCGATACAATCAGTACTAGCGGCGTTAGCAATCCAGCTCCGCAGTCGGTATATCAGAGCGAACGCTACGGCAATTTCAGCTATGTCTTTCCAGGCTTGCAGGCAAGCGCATCCTATACCGTACGCCTCCACTTTGCCGAGACCTTCTGGACCAATGCGGGACAGCGCGTCTTCAACGTTGCCATCAACGGCAATCAAGTGCTTCCCAATTTCGATATCGTGGCTGCAACGGGAGGCAAGGACAGGGCTATCGTCAAGCAGTTCACGGCTAACGCTGCCAGCAATGGACAGTTAACGATCCAGTTTAGCTCAGTCGTTGACTATGCCAAAGTGGATGGGATCGAGATCATCCCAACGAATAGCCCTACACCAACTCCTGGCAGCTTGAGCGTTAACTGTGGTGGCCCTGCGGTTGGTAGCTACGGCGCGGATGCCAACTTTAGCGGCGGCACTGCTTCCTCTACCACCGCCAGTATTGATACCAGCGGCGTCAGCAATCCGGCCCCGATGGCGGTGTATCAGACGGAGCGATTCGGCAACTTTACCTATACGCTTAGCGGTTTAACGGCAAACGCTCGCTATGCCGTCAGCTTGCAATTCGCGGAATTTTTCTGGACGGCAGCCGGAAAGCGCGTCTTTAACGTTTCTATCAATGGGACGCAGGTGCTCTCCAACTTCGACATCTTTGCGAGTGTTGGAGCCGACAAAGCTATTGCGAAAAATTTCACGACTAACGCAGATGCGAGCGGCACCGTTACGCTTCAGTTTACTACCGTGGTCGATAACGCCAAATGCAGCGGCATTCAACTCACGCCGCTCAGTGGCGCTACCACTGTTGACGATACCGTCCAGGGAACGGGACTCAACCAGTTCAACTATGTGGGCAGCGGCTGGAACCACTGTACCGCCTGCGATGGTAGTAACATCGGTTTCTTCAACGGTAGCAATAGTTGGGATAACAGCGCCAATGATACCGTGACCATCACCTTTAACGGCACGCAGATCGCGTTCTATGGCGTGATTGGTTCGGCTCATGGCATCGGTGCCCTCTCGCTTGATGGCAGTTCCGAAATCATGTTAGATTTCTTCTCGACCACCAACACCGGAAACGCCTTGCTCTACATTAGCCCCGTGCTAGCAGCCGGTCAGCACACGCTTAAAGTGCGTGTCACGGGCAATCAGAGCAGCAACGCCACCTGGAACGGCATCAACCCGGACCGGGCCGATATTCTTCCCTAGCAAAGCTCTTCTTTATAAGAAGGAATGCTCCGACAACTATCGGAGCATTCCTTACCATCATCATGTAGCTCGCTCTCCCTTTGAGGCAATGCTAGCGCACGCTTTTAATCGGCTGCACCAGTATTGCTCCCAGAATCACTAGCACTGTGGCGATAAGAAATAACACCGTGTAGCCTGAGCCAAAATTGGGCAAGAAGAGGTTAATTACAAATGCTCCCACCCCTGGCGCAAGCAAACCTGGTAAGGCGCTGGCGATGTTCAGCACCCCCAGATCGGTGGCACGACTCTCAGCACGCGGCAAAACCTGGGTCATGAGGGCGATATCGACAGCCAGATAAGCACCAAAGCTAAAACCGATAATCACGGCGGCGATCTCAGCCGTTAACCAGCTATGCGAAAAAGCCAGGATCAGCACACCCACCGCAATCGAGAGGCTCGATCCGATCACAAAAATCTTGCGGCGCTGCAAGCGGTCAGAAAGGATGCCGAAGAGGATCGTTGAAATGATCAGACAGACGCCCGCGATAGCATTCACGAAGGCCGTTGCCCCTGCCGCTGTGTGCCCTGGATAGGCAGCAAAATCCTTCACGACATCCTGGAAATAGTAAAAGAGGTAAAATATCCCAATATTGTAGCCGAGCAGCACCAGGAAACGGGTGATCCAGGCATAGGCAAAATCGGGATAAGTGCGAGGGTTGATCCAGAAGTTGGCAAGAAACGCCCGCAGGCTCACCGACGGAATGCTCCCTACCGGCAACTGTTTCTCACGGTAAAAAGTGGCATAGAGTCCGATAATAGCCAGTTCCAGCACGATGACGGTATAGTAGGGGATCGTCACGCTATTAGTTGCAGTCAGGATAGCGGTAATGAGGCTCACGCCAAATATGAGGCTGAAAGGGATCGCCAGGGCAGCAATGGCAGAAACGGTGGCACGCTGTTTCTCAGGGACGCGGTCAGGAATGATGGCAGCGATGGCAGAGAGCAAGACATTGGCAAAAACCTGACAAAGGAACCAGCCGATGGTAGCAACCAGAATCGTCGATGCATTAGCCAACAACGCCAGACTCGCCGCAGTTAGCACGGCCCCCACGACCATCCACGGTCGGCGGCGTCCAAAGCGCGATGTCGTGCGATCACTCAAGGCTCCGGCGAGGGGATTGCTAAAAATGGCCGCAATTGCGCCAATCGTGCTGATAAGCCCCAACGCGACCACCTTATTCTTTGGGTCGAGGTTCTGCGTTTGCAGGGGCAGCAGGATACCAGTAACGGGGTAAAGGGTCAGGTAGAAGGCCATATTCGCCAGGCCCAGGAACGCCTGAAAACCCAGGCTGACCGATTTCGTGGGTTTCTGAAATACCTCCGGCTCTTCCGTGACTCCGAGCAGGGCCAGAGGGTTGGGGACATCCTCACCTTTTGGGGAAGTGAAAGAATCTGCCACGCGCGTTGTCTCCTTTTACATTAGACTACTCACAAGCCCTTTCTATGGCATATTTTGCAAAAACGCAAAATGCCAGCATTCACACAGTATAAACCAAATTGTTCTGAAGATGCGCTGGTAGGGGCAAGGGGATGGGCTGGATGGGATGCGGGGGCCTCCTTGCCGTCCGCCTGAGCGCAGCTAGACGCGAAAGCGGCGTTGGCGGGCGGAATTGCAAGAACGAGTGCTTGCCCTGCTGGTATCCCTCTTCTTGTCTGGCACAAATAACGATACTATGCTACTCTCTCGTAAAGAAGATGTGTTTATTCAGGATTTCGCACAAAGGCAAGACTATAAGATCTATAAAAAAGTAAAAGGAGATGCAATATGCCCCAAAGTGACAACACAACCGAAAACGTATCCAAAGAAACAGGTCTAACACCATCTGAGCAACCACTATCAACAGAATACGTACCACTTACCGAGGAGCAGATTCAAGCCGCCCACCTCACCGAGGTAGTGCCGTGGAACGGGCCGATCCTGCTAGTTGAGTACGATCCTGAATGGCCCTGGCTTTTCGAGCGTGAAGCTGCACGAATTCGGGCCGCGCTTGGTGAACGCGTGCTCCTGCTCGAACACGTCGGCTCGACCTCGGTGCCAGGGTTGGCAGCCAAGCCACGCATCGACATAGTGCTTGCTGTCGCCGACTCATCGGACGAATCGGCCTACGTCGCGCCCTTGAAGGAGTCGGGCTATGTGCTACACATCCGAGAACCGGACTGGTTCCAGCACCGTTTGTTCAAAGGACCAGACACGGCTGTCAACCTCCACATTTTCACGCAAGGCTGTTCAGAAATAGACCACATGCTGCTCTTCCGCAACAGGCTGCGTCGCAACGAAGCTGACCGCCAGCTCTACGAACGCACCAAAAAAGAACTCGCCCAACAGAACTGGAAATACACCCAAAATTACGCCGACGCTAAAACAGGCGTGGTGCGAGAGATTATGGCGCGAGCGCAGGCTGACGTAGCAGGAGAAGGATGAGAATAACATAAGGGAGCAAAGAGGGCAAGCGCGAGGCCCCCTCCCAGGCCCATTCACCACCCCTTGCCCCTACCGATTCCCCCACGAAAAAAAATATGAACGGGACGCACAATGCTGGCCAGAGACGGTAGGGGCAAGGGGATGGGCTAGCGGGGCGGATGGGGCCTCGCGCTTGCCCTGCTTGGGGGAATGGAAACTCTCTTCTATATCTGAATACAGAACCTGCACAGAAGAAACCCGATCTATTCATATCTAGCAGAGATCGGGCTTCTTCTATTTTTTGGTCATAGCGTCGATAAGCGAACACGCATCAGGGCAAACTGTTCAGGAATTCGGTGATAGCTGCGTTGACGGCGGCTGGCTCTTCGGCGCTTGAGGTGTGGCCTGCGCCTGGGATGGTGACGAGCCGGGAGTCTGGGATGCGGTCGTGCATGCGTTCTGATTTGGCCGGGACGGTGGCGACATCCTGGTCTCCGACGATGATTAGTGTGGGGACGCGGATCTTTTCGATTTCGTCGTAGACGCCCTTGCGGGTGAGGACACCGTTGAGAGCGCGGCTGATGCCGACACGGTGATTGCTCTTCAATCGTTCGCGCCACACCTGACGATCCGCTGCGCGGGCAGGGTCGGTGAGAAACTTTTGCCCGAACATCACTGGCATGACACTGTTGACCACCAGACCGGGGCCGAGCCAGCGTGTTACAAAGCCGAGCAGTTTGTATTTGGAAATATTCTCGGCAGGTTCCGGGTCGGCGGAGGTTTCCAGTAGCATTAAGGATTTCAGTAGTTCGGGCCGACGAGCTGCCAGACGCATGCCGACGAAGCCGCCCATTGAGAGGCCAGCGAAGTGGCAAGGGACACATTTAAGAGCTTCGATCAGGGCAGCCGCGTCCTCGGAGAGCGTTTCCATGTCGTAGCCGTCAGCCGTGACCTCGCTCTGGCCCTGACCACGATGGTCGTAAGCAATACAACGGTAGCGATCTTTGAGGGCCGCGATCTGGTCGTCAAACATGCGGCAACTCCAGAGCAGCCCATGAGCAAAGACGATGGTTTCGGGGCCGGAGCCGTGCTCCTCATAGTAGAGGTTGGCACCATTGACGCGAATGGTTGGCATTGTCTCCTCCTTGATGAAGATAGAGATAATGGGAGCTATTATCAGTGTAGTGCAGAGAAGCAGAAAAGGCGAGAGGAGCGGGACCATTTGATGATCGCGCTTGTAAAACAACATATTCAGATAGCGCAAAGCAAGCAGAGAGGCTAGCCAGCCTATTTCATCTGGCTAGCTTGTTATGACCATATTTTTAAATGACCGTCAATGGAGCTGGATATCCAGCTTTGCCAGCACTTCAAAAGCGAAGGCGCTGGCATTCCTGGATGCGATCTTCTGGAAGCCTTGCTTATCGACCTCGCTTTTATTATTAATCAGATCCGAGATGCCACGCACAATCAGCGCCTGCACTTCAGTGTGCCTGTAGGTCGCCTGGAGAAAACCGTGACTCTCCATTTCGATGGCAAGCGCATCCTCGTAGGTAGATTGCAAAAGCGCATAGAGGTCAGATTGGGTTGAGGCCAGCACTTTCTCTCCAGCAGCAATCGGCCCGACGAATACTTGAGGAGAGCCGGGCGTAGCGGCATCAAAATGTCGGAGGCGTTGCAACCAATCAGCTTTACGCGCCTCCGCATTGGCACGCTGCACCATAAGGTGGCTTGATTGCCCTACCTCTGGTCGAGCTTTAAATCTCTGTTCGGTCACCTTGCCAGACTCGTACCCGTAGACCTTCGTAGCAACTACGACATCGCCAAGCGCGACATCCTTCAGGCCACCCGCTACCCCTACAAACAAAGTCACATGGGGCTTAAAGTGCTCGATGGCGCGTTCCGCTTCGGCAGCGGCGGCTGTACCACCAGCTCCAATCTGGGCAATTACAACTTCCCATCTCCCTTTGCCAGCGATAAAGCTTCCGCACTCATAAATGGTACCGCCATAGGTCTCTTCCCGCACGTCACTTAAGTGCATACGCACGGCCTCATATTCGACCCTGAGGGCGGTGAGAATAACCGCACGGCGCTCTTCTGTCAGAGGTAATCGAAATGCCATACTCCCTTCCTTACTATCGACCAGATAGCGTAGCCGAGCTGTATCCGGCACATTATCGCGCAAACTTCCCCAGCGCACTTGTTCCAGAGAGGATAAATTTTGCCGCAGAGCCTGTTCTTCATAAGCAGTTGTTGGATACTGTAATACGGGGCGGCTCCTGGCGTTGCCTGATGGCTCTAACTCCTCTAGAAAAGCCTGACCCACATTTTTCAAACTATCATCGGAGGACGACGCCAGAGCAATCCGCAGTAGAAAGGGCTGTTGCAGGTCATGGGCCAGACGCTGATAGATGCCAAGCGCCTCACTCCCCAGAGGCCCTGCATGCAGTAGCTCTCCTCTCGCAGTTCCCGACGTTATATGTTGCAAAATACGCTGCTCCTGGTCGCTCAGCCGCGTCGGCTGTAAACAGATACTCACCAGAGTATCATGCTGTGACCGGATCAGCACATCAAGCAAACGCTGACGCTGCGCTCCACTCCATTTCCAGGGATAGGTGACATAAAACTCATAGGTCTCATGCGTATAGCGTATCTCGCAAAGATCCTCCCGGCGTCTTATCTCTGCCAGCGCCTGATATTCAAAGGGCTGTAGAAAAAGTTTAAGGCCCGACCAATCCGAGAGTGGCACCAGTTCATAGCCAAACTCTCTGAAGAGGGTCTGTACCTGTTGAGCTGATGCCTGGCAATAACGGCTGTACTGTTCCTGCGTCCTATATGCAGGACAGGCAATGCGACACAGCACACCTGTCATGATACTGGCGGAATAGGCGACCTTTACAAAACGCAGATCCCAGGCCAAAATGCCGCTATTCCAGAAACGCGCCACCATATGCAGTTGCCCCTCCAACAAATGGTGGATCTTCCTGGCTCTATCCTGATCTGTTAAGGGACGGGCGGAGGGAGCCGGGCGGCCAGTTAGCATAAAGCCAAACAAAGCCTCCGCCTGTCCTGACCTCCTTATCGGATGGACATAAAGTTGCATCGCTGCCATAAATCCTGCTGTGTCCCTTTGTTCAGATGAGACGAATGCGGCCAGCTGGTTGATAGCCAGTAGGAGGGGCAGTAATCTTATCGGCGTCCAGCCCCAGCTGCTTCATCGCCTCCCGCACCACATTGTCGGTTGTATGCTCCATCAAAGCAACCTCGTCCCGTTGAAACTCGGTCAAGCTGTTGGGGCGTAAAAGCACCCAGAAATCACCATCGAGCACAAGAGAAGCGATGGAGCGAACGAGCGCAGCCACTAAAACCCATACAAGAGGCAGACTGAAGAAAAGCAGCAAGAAAATCCACAAAAACAATGCGCCTATGGCTGAGCCGTCTGGGGCAGGAGCCGCTGGAGCACCGAACGATCTGGCACTCGCAGAAACAGATGCAGCCGCCACTGATGAGGTTGTAATAACATTGATAAATGGTACGAAGACTATCGCCAACAACAGGATGAAAAAGATCACCCGAAGCAGGCTGAATCCTGGTTGAACAGTCGTGGCACGAGAGATATAGAGATCGTTGCCCGCAGGAGTGGCATAAATGAAAACGCTGGTACTTTTGCGCCTGTATCTTATATAATCACGGCGCTCGTCAACCAGTCCCTGATCGGTCAAATTCTCCGCACTGGTATCGGATTTATCCAGGTGGCGTTGGACGAGCTTGTCAAAGATCGTCTGACGAATGCCCATCACCTGCATATTTTGCCCGTCCAATAACCAGGAGTGATGTTTAATTAACGTGCCATGACCAGCGAAGGCGCGCCGCATCGAGCCAAGTCCGGTAGCTGGTGGCATCGCGCTGGTAGGCTGAGGAGCTGAGGTAGCCGACTGCGGAAACATCTGCTGCTGTCCTCCACCACCCATCTCCCCAGTTTGAGAAAATTGGTAAGCTGCACCTGAAAACAACGATCTACCACAACGCGCGCAAGAGCTACTCCCATCGGGGT
>DASTZT010000328.1:0-6049 GCA_035764225.1 Ktedonobacteraceae bacterium | reverse complement strand
TGATACTACCCTGGAATATATTAAAGAAGCCAATAGAAAAACGGCCAAGAGCGAAGCGCCTCTTTATGCGATTTGGCTGCTTTCGGAATCGGAAACCGTAACTGTAGAGACACTTGTCCTTGTTCAACGGGATTTACAAGGAGAGGCTTGTTTATCCCAGGCGTCGTATATGTGGCGCTGCGTATAAGCCGCTCGCTGCCAGTCATCGACACAATAGCCGGGAATGCGGGCCTGGAAGACCAGATCCGCGTTCCGACCAACGGGATTGAGGGGATCATATTGCACCGTTCCCAGACGTTCAAAGACGCCTGGCAGATCGGTAAGGGTAAAATGGTAGGCCGCGAGAAAACGGCGAGCCTGCTCGCATGAAATATGCAGGGTCATAACAGTTGCTCCTACACCGAAGTACCGTTCTGTTGTAGCCAGTGCCGAATAATTTGGGTATGTTCTTCGTAATGTCCGAAGGTATTGCCAACGACATAGGGCCAGACCGGCCTCTCTCCCAGCCAACTCTGGGGCTTTTCCAGCTCCTCTTGCGTTAAGTTTTGGGTACTATCCAGCACTTGCTGATAAGTGGAGCGGAACGCGGCCTGTACTTCGCTTAAAGGAAAATCTTTGTGCTGCTGGTAAATTTGCTCGTTGATCTGCTCCTCCGTCATACCTTGATGCTGCTCGGATGGAGGAACATTGTTGCTCACGGCCTGGAGCAGTTTGAGGGCATGCAGTTGCCAGGCGACGAGGTGGGCCAAATTGTCTTTGATTGACCAGGCATCATTGACTCCTGGCGTGGTCATCTGCTGCTCGCTCAGGGGGGCCAGGAATGCTTCAAACTCCACGAAGCCGCGCCGCATCGATTCAAGCAATCGCGCTTTATTAAAAGGTTCTTGCATATGTTTCCTCTTTCTCTCAATGGATGATCTGGCCTGTTAGCTTTACAACTCTCCACGTTCTGGTAAATGTATGTAGTTCTTTTGTTCCAATTACCTCCTTGAATGTATCACGAAAAGCGGTTAGAATAAGCCCTGATTAGGCGAATGAAAGGGCATGCCAATGTATTTTCCCACAACACGCGTGCTGACGGTACTGGAATTGCTGCAATCGCGTCAGCAAATGAGCGGTCCAGAACTGGCTGAGCGGCTGGAGGTCGATCAGCGAACGGTACGCCGTTATATTATGATGTTGCAGGATCTGGGCGTTCCCGTTGAAGCTGTACGTGGTCGCTACGGCTTCTATCGCTTGCGTCCAGGCTTCAAGCTTCCTCCATTGATGTTTACGGATGAGGAGGCATTCGCGCTCACGATTGGCCTGATCGCCGCGCGTGGGCTTGGCCTGGCTGTTGCCGCTCCTGCCGTTGAAGGCGCTCTGGCGAAGATTGGACGGGTGCTGCCGTTGAGTCTGCAAGAGCATGTCAGAGCGGTACAGGAAACGTTGATATTTAACTACCCCCTTCCAGGTACTGCCCCCGGTGGTAAGGTGGTGGTGACGCTGTGTATGGCAGTACTACAGGGACGACGGGTCTGGATGCGCTATCGGGCCTGGAAAGAGATTGAGACGGAGCGCGAGGTTGACCTGTATGGCATTGTCTGCCGTTCCGGTTACTGGTATACCGTCGGCTACTGTCACCTGCGTTCCGATCTGCGGACCTTTCGCCTGGACCGTATTGTGCAGGCCGAGGTGCGCCATGAAACGTTTACTCGTCCCACCGATTTTGATTGTCTTGAGCACGTTAATCGCTCGTTGGCAACAATGCCCGCCACCTGGCTGGTTGAGGTGTTGCTCGAAATATCGATGGAGCAGGTCCAGCAAATGATCTCGCCCGCGCTTGGAACGCTGGAACAGG
Organism: Ktedonobacteraceae bacterium; assembly: GCA_035764225.1. GTDB lineage: Bacteria > Chloroflexota > Ktedonobacteria > Ktedonobacterales > Ktedonobacteraceae > DASRHT01. The sequence goes on along the minus strand of DASTZT010000328.1, from coordinate 4,209 downwards.
TGCCAGATGGGGTGATCCTGCGCTGCTACGCCGAGGATCTTGGCTGGATACCTCGTCTCCTGGTAAGCCTGGGCTGTCCCCTGGTTGTGCTGCAACCGCCGGAGTTGCGCGATGCTCTCCGTCAACTGGCCGCAGAGATTACCTTGAACGCCGACCGTATCCGCTAGCCTGTCTCCACCGCTTATCGGCTTAATGGTGGTGAGCCGGTATTGCTATCCACCATGTTTTTCGCCGCTCCCACTCGGCGCTGTTAATGCTGTCTCTGCTATCAAAACCCCACCACCAGGCCGCTAGATCAAGCATAATCAATCCCAACAACACAATCAGCCAGAAGAAGAAAATGTCCACTTTAGTTCTCCTTTTCAAGACCGACGTAGCTCTCTCGACCGTTTTAAAAGAGAGATCATGGCGTTAGTGATGGTGCGGAGCCGCCGAACAAGCGACTCTATGGGGCGTTCCAAACTGCTCCAATCTGTGTCCCCATTTCACCATCGTGTTACCAAGCTGGTAAGCCCATAAGCGGTGAAACTGCCTATCAGCGCGTTCCAGTCTCCGCACAGCCACCGCTAATCGCTCATGCTCTGCTTGCTGTAACATCTCCAGCCGTTGTTGCTGGCTCGCCATTTCACTATAAAGCGGATACATGGTTGTAACTCCTTTCGACGCAGCTCATACCACCCATTGACACTGCCGTTTATAACCTGCTAAAATTATTTTGATAGTTATATTATACGTAGCATTTTATAACCTGTCAAGTGGTTTTTGATGGTTAGAAGGAAATATGGTAAAGTGTGGTAAGTGGTTAGGGGAGGATGAAGATGAGTAAAGTGAATACAGTAAGTATCATAGATGGAGTTTCCACATTCGTGTTTGATTTTTCGGGCCGCCACCTGTGCCTGGATTTTGTCAATACTGTTGAAGATCGTGCGAGTGACGTGCCGATAGAGTTGTTAACAACCTATGGCGCTCTGATTGCGTGGGCTGAGCAGGCGCAAATAGTGACCAATGAGCAGGCTCAAGTGTTGTTGGCGGAGGCGGAGCGGCAGCAAGAGCAGGCTGCGGAGGTTCTCCAGCGAGCTAGAGACTGGCGTGAAGCTTGCTATCGCATCTTCCTGGCGCTGGCTCAAGGTGACGCGCCGCAGGAGGCTGATCTGGGTCTGTTTAATGCGGCTTTGGCGCAAGCGATGACCCATGCTCAGATTGTGCCTGCGGAAAACGGCTTTCTGTGGCGTTGGGAGACAAAAAAGAGTACGCTTGATTGGCCGCTCTGGCCTTTGATAAGGTCGGCAGCCGATCTCCTGACCTCGCAAGAGGTGCATGGAGTGCGGGTATGCGCTGCTGATGATTGTAACTGGCTGTTTCTGGACACAAGCAAGAACCAGAGCAGGCGTTGGTGTGATATGAAAACTTGCGGCAACCGTGAGAAAGCGCGCAAGCACCATCAACGCAAGAAACAGCCGTCGCCTGCTCCGTAGTGCCTGCTTATCGAGCTAAGGCTTCGAGCAGTTCGCGCAAGAAAAGCTCAGCGTCCGTCACCAGACCTGCCGCCTGGAAACTGCCACGATCCGCCAGCTTGGTCACGACCGCCGGATTGATATCGATCACAACGGTGCGTACGCTGGCAGGCAGGAGATTGCCGGTGGCGATAGCGTGGAGCATAGAGGCGATCATTAATGCCATCTCGACGCCCTGCACTTCCTGACGCATGCGCTGCTGAGCCTGTTGCATATCGCTAATGACGCCGGGCATGGGACCGTCGTCGCGAATCGAGCCAGCCAACACCAGGGGGATATGATGGGTGATGGCCTCATAGGTAATGCCTTCGCGCAGCAATCCGCTTGCCACCGCTTGCTCCAATGAACCCACAGCCCGAATGGCATTGATGGCACGTAAATGGTTGCGGTGTCCTCCCTCGACCTGCTCGCCACTGTGCAGATCGACGCCCAGCGAGGTGCCAAAGAGCGCGGCCTCGACATCGTGGGTGACGATGGCATTGCCGCCAAAGATCACCTGGACGTAATCACGCCGCACCAGCTCGGCGATATAGCGGCCCGCTCCTGTATGGATGACGGCGGGGCCAAGCACAAAGAGGATCTTGCCCTGACGCGCTCGCGTCTGGCGCATCTGCTGGGCGATTTCATGAATGACCAGCCCCTTCGCTTTTTCAGAGGAGACGTTGCTCTGCATAAAAGCGAACGCTTCGTGCTCGCGGGAACGCTCAAAGGGCTGGACGCGAATGCCCAGATGACCGACGACTACCTGATCTCCCACCTGGACCTCGTGCATGGGTTTGCAGAAGGCGCGTGGCGGCTCATGCTCGATCACGATCACCACGTCCATCTCGATGCCTTCCACATCGAGCCACTGGCCATGCAGACGCACCTGGGTAGGCAGGTTGGTGGTGGAGTAAAATCGGGAGGGCAAGACGCCGACGTGTTCCACCGTCTCGGTCTGCACATCCTGAGCGTGGAGCAGCACGGCTCCCAGTTGTTGCAATTCGGAGAGGATGCGGTCGAGAATGTTGTCGCTGGGAGCGGTGACTTTGAGGCGAACGTAGCTGGTTTCGGTTTTGCTGACGCCCACGCGCATCTCCTCGACCTGGAAATTACCGCCCCGGTCCATGATGATGTCCCAGGCACGCGGTAGAGTCCAGGAGTCGATAATATGGCCGCTTAGTTCTATGACTTCATGTACTGTTTGCATTAACAGCTCCTGCTTGATTATGATGTTGTATTTTGTATAGCTCTGAAGAAAAATAGGTTGCCGTTCAATCGGGTGAGTGAACCCGCTCCAGAGCATAACAGATCTCTATTGGAGCGAGACAGGTTTCCACAGAGAAATGTGGAGCGGGTTCACTAGCTGAGACAGCAGCGTTCCCGATTGCTTTTAATAGCTAGGGATAATGATGCCAGTGTAGTCTGCTTCAAGCTCTCTGTCAATCCGATGAAGATCGATCAGAGAAGCGATGATCCTGTGCTAGTGATTGAATGAAAAGTGCCTCGTTGACGAATGCTAAATATATTGGATGATATAGCTACCCGGATGTCGCTTTTGCTGAAGCCTCCCCCCTCTCCTGCGGTAGTTCCTATCGATTATGCTTGCTCCATTTCATGATGATGGGGCGGTGCATTCGTAGATAAGCGATAAGTATGGATTGTCATGCTTTTCTCATGTGATGAAAGGGTGGCATATGGTAGTCAGGCGTCTTAGAGGTGCTATGAAAAGTGGTTTCATAATGCGTATTTTGGGGGCTGTAAGTGTCGTTGTGATACTTACAGGAATGTGGCAAGCTTTCTCCTGGCAATCCTCTTTCTCTGCTTTTGCCGTTTCTAAAGGTTACTGGCCAACATATATGGGAAGCAATGCGCATACTGGTTTCAATCGCTACGAGACGCTCTTGAATGCGAACAGTGCGCGCAATTTGAAATTACACTGGGTGTATAAAGCTGGCGGTTGGATCAGTTCGCAAGTGATTGTCGCCAATAGCATGCTCTATTGGGGATCTGCCGATGGTTATGAGCACGCGATGGATCTGAATGGGCATCTGCTCTGGCAGACATTTCTAGGCAGCGTGCCCCATGCTCCTCCTGCCTGTTTCCCGACCAGTGCGGGGGTAACAGCTCCTGCGACCGTCAGTAATATCTCAATTCATGGGAAGATGACTCCAGTAGTGTTTGTTGGTGGTGGCGATACACAGCTCTATGCTTTGAATGCTAACAACGGCAATATTATCTGGCGTACCAGGCTTGGTACACCGCCCAATATGATGATCTGGGCCGGAGCCTCTGTCTATAAGGATAGTGTCTATGTTGGCAGGGCATCCTACGGGGATTGTCCTCTAGAGCCGGGCGAGATGTTCCAGCTCGATGCAGCAACGGGGGCAATTCAGAATTCATTTGTGACCGTCCCTGCCGGGTGTGTTGGGGGAGGCATCTGGATGACGCCTACTATCGATGAGGCGAGTGGGACCGTTTATGTCTCTACCGGCACAATCAATGCTTGTTCAACGTATGAGCGTTACTCGTATGCATTGCTCGAATTCAAGGCCAAACCCCTCTCGTTAATCCGTGCATGGCAGATTCCCAAGAAGCAGCAGGGCAATGACGACGATTTTGGTAGTACGCCGACGCTCTTCACTGCCACTATTGGTGGAACTGTGCATCGTATGATCGGGCTGGTGAATAAAAATGGGATCTATTATGCTCTTGA
>DASTZT010000327.1:0-3429 GCA_035764225.1 Ktedonobacteraceae bacterium | reverse complement strand
GGCTTCGTGATAGCGAGGGGAAAAAGCAGGCTTGCGCCCGCGCCCTGGTCGAGTCTGTAAGCCAGCCAGGCCACCCTCCAGATAGCGGCTCCGCCAGCGGTACACGGTATCTGGCTCCCGCCGACGATAGAGACGCGAGCGCGCCACATGGGCAGGGCTGTCTTCCTCGGCAATCATGAGCAAGGCGGCACACCGTTCCCGTATCAGCGGTTTGGGAGCATGGTCCCGATGCCACACGAGTTCTTGGCGTTGGGCATCGGTTAAGTCCAGGTGGAGATGCTTCGGCATCGTGATTCCTTTCTTCCTGCGCTTGCTTCTTGCTTTCCTGCTTTGAGTATATCCGAGGGCGTTTCGAAACTGAAGAAAAAGGTGTAGGATGCTCCTTAAACGCGGCTAGCTCCCGAGTTGAGGAAACATCCTATGACACCTGCCATTGTGACGGATCAGGCGCCGATCCCTCCACCATCTTATTATCGCGCGAGAGCCTGCGCGCTGCATCTGGACGCCCTGACGCTTGTGACCCACTTGCATTTGCTGACACTGTGCAGGGTGGCCGTCCAGATCGCCCACCAACGCTGTCCGCCACCCTTGCCTGCAGGTCCTGGCGGGGCACCACGCACCTATCAGGAGGAGTCGCTGCTCCTCATCGCGCTGCTGCGCACCCTCTGGCGCTTATCGTACCAGGAAGTTCATGACTGGTTGTGCGCTTGGCCGGCCCTGGCGCTGGCCTGCGGATTGCCCATCGGGGGCGATGGGCGGGTGAGCGTGCCCAGCAAATCGCAGCAATCCAAGCGCCTGCACACGGCTGGCGCGCCACCCAGCGAAACCTTCTTCACGCTGCTGGTGCGCGCAGCCGTGTGGTCCGGTCTCACCCGCGCCCGTGATCTGATCATCGACAACGCCCCTATCCTGGCCTGGCGACGCGCTGATCCCGATGCGGCGCTGGGCCATGCCCCGGCTCACCATCCACGCTCCCTTTTGTTAGGCTATCGGGTCCATACCTTGCTCTGCCGTGGGACCGGCTTACCGCTCCTCTTTCTTCTCTCGCCGGCCAATGTCCATGATGCGCCCTTTGCTTGCCCTTTGCTCGCCTGGGTGGTGCGCCTCTACCAGGTGCGGCCTAGAGTGGTCCGTCTGGATGCCGGCTATTGGGTCTCAAACTGATCGCCTGGATTCACACCGCTTTGAAAGCACAGGCGGTCCTGCCCTGGAACCCCAAACGCCAGAAGAAACGCAATAGTCTCCCGCCTACCTGGACTGCCTAGGAGTTGGGCAAACGCACCTCCATCGAACGCTTCTTCGGTCGGACGTTCCTCTTCTTTCGGTTACAGCGTCCTCCGGTCTCTGGCTGGTCGGCAGTGGCGACCCGAGTGGCCCTTACCTATGCTGCCGTATGGGTCATTGCTCTGGCAGCGTATCAGGCTGACCGTCCTGAGTTGATCCGTTCTCCCCGGCTCGTGCTGGCTCATGTCTGGGAGGGCCTGGAATGATGAAACAGCCTCCATGATAGAATGACGTGGTGCCCAACGAAGAGAGGAGTGAGAGCCATGGGAACCGATATTGAAGGCTGGGTGGAAGCAAGAGATGTCAACTTACATGAGTTATTTGACGAGACCTTATGGCTGCCCCTCGTGCGGATTGGCTATCTCGTTGAGCGGAATTACGCTATGTTTGGCTCCCTCTTTGGGGCGAGGAGCCTGGCTTTTCGACCTATTGCGCCAGAGCGTGGCATCCCAGCTGCCGCTTCAGAGGAGGTGAAGAACGAATATATTGCCAAACACTCGGCGTAACCTAAAGAGGTTCTCTGGCCGAGTTGGATTACCTGGCAAGAAATCAAAGCAATGGATTGGGATGAAATCACCGAGGACGGGACGATCTGGGGCTACGAATATCACAAAGATGCCAACGGCGAATGTCGGCTGGTAGGTAGTTTCTCTCCTGCCCCCGCCCCTCTCTCAAGGGTAGCCCAAAAGCTCCGGCTCCGCGAATAGGAACTGCTCGCGAGCTGGAGCGAAGGGACGCAGTGGGAGATGGGGGAAACGGTGTATCGAGTGGAAAAGATCAGCCGAAGACATATCTTGGAAGATGGTGCGCCAGGCTGGCAAACCTTATTGCGCATCATGGAACTCCTAGCCGGGATATATGGTGATGAAGGAGTTCGGTTGGTTGTCTGGTTTACCTGGTAAGCACAGGGAGGGCGTTTCCCCAGCCCAGAAACGGGAACATGGTCGGCTCAAGCAGAGGCCACGTATTCTCTCGTACTACCCTCACTTGCTGTCGGGGTTCGGAAACGCCCTCGCGTATGTTAGAGCTAAATGTCCACATTGTCTGGAAATACCTCCGAACAGGCGTACACCCACCCTTTAAAAATCTCTTGCTGATGTGTCACACGTTCTCCATTTCTCCTATAGAATTCTTAACAACAAGCGCTGCTCCTCCCTATAGAGGACCCCAGTTTGTACTCGATCAATTGCCAACGTTGTCCCAGACCAGAGGGCACGATATAACCGAAGAGGATATTCAAACCTACAGGCTTGCCCTTGAACAGGTATTAGCCCTGGATGATGTGGTATTTCCAACTCTCGAACAAGTGGTTAAAAAGCTTGGTTGTAGCATGGAGGCTTTACAGAGACATTGTGCTGATCTCTGCCAAGCAATTTCATCCCGACACCGCGGGACATGGACAGAGGATACGCACACCATGGCAAAACTAGCGTTGGAAAACGCCCTCAAAAGCAGCGTGCCAGTATCTCTCAGCAGTGTTTGCAAGCGTATTGGATGGCAGCCAGATGTGCTTCAAAGGCATTTTCCAGATCTCTGCAAGTCTGTTGTTTCACGATACCGTAATCGGTTTGATCGCCAAAGATATCACAAGAGGTTACTCGAAGAACTCGCAAAGGAGCGCCCTATCCTCTCTGTGCAAGAACTCGCCAGGGAAATGGGCTGTTCAAAAACATCTTTACGTAACTGGTTTCCTGATGAGTGCGATCAACTTTCTAAGAGATATCTCGTAGAGCGGCAGAAAGATGGCCAAGAACGTATGCAACGAGTGTTTGCAGAGTCAGCACGGATTATAGTTAGCCTCCATCAACAGAATATTTACCCAAGTCTCACAAAAGTGAGAAGCTTCCTTAGCAATCCCGACATGATGTTGAATCCAGAAGTGCGAAAAAAAGCGCAAGAGATTTTGGAACAATAGGGTACCGCTTTCTAGACCTGATGCGTTAAGTGGAGCTGAAAATACTGGTTATTTCTCGTCGTAACAAAGAGAAGTATTGAATGGTTTCAGCCAGATAGAAGATAAGAACCATCGTCTCGCCAAACCCAACATTTATATATTGTAGGTTGGACAATTGATGTTCTCATACCAAGCAAGGCCAAATGCAAAAGATTGATGCTTCTTCCCCTGAGTTTTTCCTGAGTGGGACA
>DASTZT010000326.1:0-2116 GCA_035764225.1 Ktedonobacteraceae bacterium | reverse complement strand
GGAGCAAGGGCGCACAACCATTGATCCAACCAGGCGCTCGCAGATCTACAAAGATGTTCAGGAGTATATGATCGATCAGCAGGCGTATCAGGTGCCGCTCTACGTCCGGCCCAACATCGTACTGAACGATCAGGTGCTTGGGAACTACTTCTCCAACCCGGTCTCTCTCGGCAACGAGTGGAACATTGGTGAGTGGTATCGCACCAAGTCTTCCTAAGCCTGGTAGAAAATAACGGAGAAAGCCTTGTAGAGATGAAACCGGACAAGAATTGACAATCTCCTGCTAAAGCTCAAGAGATTCTTCCTTCACCCAGTTGGACCTCTGCCAGATGCTAATGCTGGCAGAGGTCCAACTGTCCAGCATTGCGTTCCGGCGAAATGGCGCACATGGGCAGTGGGTCTGGTTTCCATCTGCTGCGCAACGTGGCTCCTCTTTGCTCTTCTTGGCACAGACGTGATACAGTTTCAGGGAAATCCTTGAGGAGGTACAGCGGGCTGATGACTTCGCCGGTGTGCTAGGGAACGTCAGTTAAGAACATGATTTCCGATGGAAGCCAGGAACAGTGCGTATTCCTGGCCCTGGCTGGCTGTTCCCTTTTCTTGATGCCGAAGCGTATCTGGTGGCATGTGGCATCGGGAAAAGCACTACTAAAGGATCGAAGATGAGTTCACTGTCCACACAAGAGTGTCTCGCTCACTTGCTAGCTGAACAGCAGGAGCGCCTGCTCCAGACGTTTCCCACCCGGCGAGGGAACGCTGTCGTAGCGCTTACCAGGGCGAGCAATTGGCGCTTCCTTCAGGTGCAAGACGCGCTGGGCATGACGACAGCGCGTCCCCCTGCGCAGTACTCCTTTCTGTACGCTTCAGGATGGCAGAAAGCCCTCCAACTCTGTTTTGGCCCTGCTCCAGGATCTCCATCTGGTTTGCCTGTGGTGACTGAGATCGCCCTCGATGCCTGGGCCGATCAAGTCTTGCTGGCGTGTGATCGCCTGAGCGCAGGGGAGCAAGTGCTCGCGTTTTGTGAGACTGGCTTCCTGCGGATGCAGCAAGGAGGAGAGCAAGATTTCCATGTCTGGAGAGCCAGCAAGAACATGCCGACTGAGTGGAGAGAGCGCGAAGACCTTCAATGGTGGGCGAATGCGCTTGCCACAACCTATGATCACGAGATACAGGCACTGGCGGTGGAAAAAGGGGCTATCCGGCATCAGCTAGAGGCATTTGCCAGTCAATGGCAAGCAGATGAGGCCGTCTATACCACAACGCAGGAGATTGACGACTATTACAGCCGGTTGGGCCAGGTGCGCGTCAACAGCATGGCCTGTCACTTGTTGTATCCAGCTCAAACGCTGATTGGTGGGTGTACGGTTGAACTGTATAGCAATGCTCTGGCTGTGCTCATTGGCTGGGCCTTGAAGCATCTCGACCTCTGCCGGGCCTATGTGATGCAGCACTCTTCTGGGAGCTTGAGAGCGTTGTTAGCTCCCCCTCAGACTACTGCTGCATTGATTGAGGGGCTGTCTAAAACGCTCGGAGCTGAGCGAGACCCTCTGCGTCAGGTGTTAGACGCTTTGAGCCTTTCTCCTGAGAATGTTTCCTATCACTGCTCGACAATGGGTACTCCGGCACCTCCGTTGCTGCGCCTGGATGAGCAGCAGCTTATCTGGTCGTTCACGGGACTGCTGAGCGAACCGTTCCTGTTTCTCACCCGCGAACTGAAGCGGCGGTACTCGTACGAGTATCACACGGCCTCGCACCTGCGTGAAGCCATCTTTCGGCAAGACCTGTATCACCTGTTCTCGGGCAATCGCTTCGTGAGCAGTGCTGACCGCGTAGAACTCCGAGGGGTGCAGGGCGAACTGACGACGGATGTCGATGCCCTCATTTTTGATCGCAAGACGGGGGCGCTGGCCCTGTTTGAACTCAAGTCTCAGGACCCCTTCGCCTATTCGCGGCAGGAGCGGATCAGGCAGCGGGATTACAGAAACGGGCCAGAAAGCCCCGCGCTTTTAAGCCGGGGATGAATGGCCCTACCTTGTTGTCTTGACGTTGGTGTGTCATTATGCTATACTTTGGGCATGAAGCAACGCAGTAGTTTTCGCCTCTCATCAGAGGCCAT
>DASTZT010000325.1:0-4199 GCA_035764225.1 Ktedonobacteraceae bacterium | reverse complement strand
GCCTTGAACTTCATACTTTTAGCAAGATTAATACCGTCCCGTGTTCTACTAGTGCCATAGAACTTTCTAACAAAAACTCCTTTTCTGGCAAAATTTTCTAAGACCTCTATAAAGTTGCTTATAATTCTAAATCCGTAGTGCCTGCTTCTGGGTAGTCCTTGACGTACTCCAAGAACTATGAATACATTATCTACTGCTCCAGGTTTAAATTGTGTGATGTTTTCGGGATTGAGAATACCAGTTCTAAAGGTTTCTTCTTCCATGCCTGACATTATTGTTTTGATGGCTTCATTTGTTAGTGGAACCATTCCTATATAACCCACGATTAATTCGTCTTGCCTGAGTACGTAAAAAATGTCACGGTTTTTGTGATATTGTGCTAATCGAGCGTCATAGCTAGCAGTATTGTTTTTTCCGAAAAGTTCAATGCAAAGATCTGTGATACCTTCTATATCCTCTTCTGATGCTTTTTCGAATATTGATGGGTCAGTAGCATATTGAAGAATGAAAGCTTCTTTGGCTCTAACCATTCTATCAATTTCTGATTTGAGGTAGTAGCCTTCTTTTCTATTTGGAGGTACTACCTTTGTTATTTTTCCTGCACCGATATAACTATAAAGTGTTGAGTTCCCTATTCCTAGTTTTTGCATAACCTCTTTTGCAGTGTAAAAACCCTTTGGTGCTTTTGCTGTTTTAGCCATTAGGCCCCCTAGTTTTGTTTGTATTCTTTAAGGTTTATGGCTTCTTTGAAAATTATAACATCTTTTATGATATAAGACAATTTGGAGACTTTGGGTATTGACAACTCTATATTTTTCATGTTAAAAATGCATTGGAGACTTTGATGTCTGAGACTTCTTAGTAAACAATTCTCTGAAAGGGAGTGAACTGTTTGGAGTATTGGTTTTGTTAGATAAAGAACCTATAAGATCTGGCCGATGCGCTAACATCGACCAAATAATAAATGTCTAGTCCTAGTTAAGACAGCTTAGACACTCATCCCCCACAGTATGGGATGGAAGAGGTCTGGCGTCAAGCATGAGAGGAGCCCGAAGTATGTTGCATTCTGCCGATATCACACGCGCTAGTACTATCTTCCCTGTAGGATCTCGTCCTTGTCCCTCGCCCCAAGATTCTACCGCATCAATATTTTCGTATGCCATCGGTCCCCTTGCTCCTGAGCAGATCGTCCGCCTTGAAGCACCCCTTCCAGATGGTGAAGTGTGTTCCCTGCTCGTTCCGGTTGCTCTACCGCGTTCCATCTTGGACCATCCTGCTTTTCGGAATGGATACCAATGGGGTGATCTGAACCAAGATGACGATGAGGAGCCGGAAGAATGGACGTACAGCGTTCCCCGATTGGTCAATTTCATCTATATGAGCCTGGCGCATACCCGTCTCTCCTCTCGCTCAGAAGAGAGCGACGAGATGTGGAACGACCTCTCCTGGGAAGTGGGCTGGCTGCTACGGGAGCTGACCATCCTGGCTGAGCGGGACGCGACGCTTGCGGCTGTTGGCATGGCGCACCTCTGTTTTTTACTGCCTTTGCTCGTGCCACCGCTTCCGCCAAGTTGGTCATTTGATGCCTGTCTTTTGCATGATCGTGCAGTAAAAGCGTATCGAGTGCGGGTACGTCTCTATCGTGAGCAGGGCAAGAGCTACGAGGAAGCGCAACGACTGGCGCTTGTGATTTTGAGTCATGAACTTAGCAGCGATAACATCAAACCGAGAAAGCTTTCTCCCTCGATTGGTTAGCGGTCGAATGCTCAAAGCCATGAATTAGTGGTATAATAAGCGCATGAAAGAACTCACGCTCTAGCAGAATGCGAATGTGTAAACCCGATGATGAGCAGGAATAAAACCGTATGCCAGAGTCTACCATCTATCTCGATCATGCTGCCACCACTCCGCTTGACCGGCGGGTGCTGGATGCAATGATACCCTATCTGACAACCGAATATGGCAATGCCAGCAGCATCTATACGCTTGGTCGTCATGCTATGCAAGCCATTGATCGCGCCCGCGAACAGGTGGCAGAGGCGATCCATGCACGTCCAACAGAGGTTGCTTTTGTCGGTTGTGGCTCCGAGAGCGATAATCTGGCGATTAAAGGCATGGCCTTTGCTTCACAGAAGAAGGGCAAGCATATCATCACCTCGTCCATTGAGCATCACGCCGTGCTCCATACCTGTCAGTACCTGGAGCGTTTTGGTTTCACCGTCACCTATCTGCCAGTTGACGAGTATGGACGGATTGATCCCCATGAGGTTGAGCACGCAATTACCGATCAAACCACGCTTGTCTCGATTATGTACGCCAATAACGAAGTTGGCACGATTGAGCCTATTGAAGAAATTGGCCGCATTTGTCGCGCTCGCAAGCTCCCCTTCCATGTTGACGCGGTGCAGGCTGGTGGCGCTCTGCCTATCGATGTCGTGGCGCTAAACGCTGACCTGCTCTCCCTCTCCGCCCACAAATTTTACGGACCGAAGGGTGTAGGAGTGCTCTATGTGCGTCAGGGCATGCGTATCCTGCCGCAGTTGCAGGGCGGTTCACAGGAGCGTGGGCGAAGGGCTGGCACCGAGAATGTCGCTGGTATTGTGGGAGCCGCAACGGCGTTATGCCTGGCCCAGGAGGAACTGTCCCTGGTCACGCCACGCATTACGGCTTTGCGAGACCGTTTAATTGAAGGCATCCTTACTATTCCAGCCAGCAAGTTGACGGGCCATCCCACGAATCGCTTGCCCAATAATGCCAGCTTTTGCTTTGAGGGGGTTGAGGGCGAATCAATTCTGCTCAACCTTGACCTGTTGGGCGTTGCGGCATCAACTGGCTCGGCCTGTACCTCCGGTTCGGTCGATCCCTCACATGTGCTTGTGGCAATGGGACTACCTCCAGAATGGTCGCACGGCAGTTTGCGTCTCACGCTCGGCAAAGAGAATACGGAGCAAGAGGTAGAGATGCTGATAGCCGCGTTGCCTGGCATCGTCGAGAAGTTGCGCGGCCTCGGTATGCAGGCGTTATAACCTCACGGGCGTCAGCAGTCGCTGCATGATCCAATTGCGTGCTTGTCCGCTCTGTACAGCTACTGCCGCCCGCACCCTTAAGCCGCTCGTCATGCGCGGCAGCATATATCCCTTGAACGGCCCATGTGTTACTACCCTTACCATCATCTCTTGAAAGCGGAACAACTCAGGTCGGAGTAATGCCGCGATTGTCAGCGGATCATGCAGGTAGGGAAGATGGGAGTGCCCACGCGGACGATGGCGCTGCCAGACAGCGATCAACATGCTCAATAGCTGCGTCTGGGGTGAGTTGGCGTGCTGCAATTGCTTTAGATCGTATGGCCGAAGCTGGCAATGCATGGTCACATCAAAGCCAAGCATCGTTACTGGTATGCCAGCTTCCAGCACAATTTGGGCTGCTTTTGCATCGCTACGGACGTTCCACTCCGCCCAGGGGACGTTCCCGCTTCCCCCCATCATCACGATATTTCTTATAGCCGAATTGATACAAGGCTCCATATTCAGGGCCGTGGCGATATTGGTGAGGGGGCCGATGCAGATAAGCGTAAGTTGTTGCTGATGAGATAACGTTGTCTGGATCAGCAGTTCCGGGCCTGAGAGCGGACTGAGGGCGGGGAATATCTCGCGCTCGTCCAGAATTGCGGCCTGGGGGACGCCGGATGGGCGATGGCGTGGTTGCAGAGGCGTGGCTATGCCTGCCGCAACCGGAACATCTTCTCGCCCAAAGACGCGCAGCAGGTGAGCGGCCAAGCGTGCGCGTTTGGGTGTCTTGCCAAAGACGGTGCTCACGCCTTGCAGGGCAATCTCTGACGATTGTAGAATAAGCGCGAGGGCCAGGGCATCGTCGATATCATCGCCAATATCGGTATCCAGGAAAACGAGTTGTTTTTGGCGATCAGCATGGCCCGGTTCAATATTCGTGTTCAACGTGTCTGGACGCTGTGATGTCATAAGATATTTCCATTGCCCTATCCAGGTAGGGGCTGGGCTTGCCCCTGCCCTGGCTTCCCCTTTTGATAATTGTTGTTACCTTATTATATTTCATCTCGTGTAGGGGTTGGGCTTGTCCCCGCCCTGATGCTTGAAATTGCAAGGAGCAGACGCCCATGAACAAGTCTCATGAAAACGAGGCCAGCCGCTATCTGCTGACTCTGGCAAAGCGCAACGCGCAGA
>DASTZT010000324.1:0-7753 GCA_035764225.1 Ktedonobacteraceae bacterium | reverse complement strand
TATTGTGATCCGCGCGCTCACGCACATCGAGGAGTCGGAACGTGGCCGCATGAGCATTATCGTGACCGAACTTCCCTACCAGGTCAATAAAGCAGAGCTGGTCAAAAAGATTGCTGAGCTGGCGCGCGATAAGAAGATTGATGGCATCTCCGAAGTACGAGACGAATCAGACCGCCAGGGCATGCGCATGATGATCGAATTGAAACGCGATGCCAACCCGGATAGCGTCCTCAACTCGCTTTTCAAATATACCGCCATGCAAAGCGCCTTCAACGCTAATATGCTGGCCCTGGTCGATCAGCAACCCAATACGCTGACTCTCAAAAAATTCTTACAACACCATATCCACCACCGCGAAATCGTCATCACGCGGCGTACACAGTTTGAACTCGCCAAAGCGGAGGCACGCAAACATATTCTTGAGGGCTTGAAAATCGCGCTGGACAATATGGATGCGATCATCCATACCATTCGCAGCTCGCAATCGGCCTACGACGACGGCCTACTCAACTTGCGACAGCAGTTCGGCCTCTCGGAAGAGCAGGCCAGAGCGATCCTGGATATGCGCCTGGCTCGCCTCGCCGCCCTGGAGCGTCAGAAGGTAGAAGACGAATTAAAAGATGTGCTCAAGAACATCGACTACTATCACATGCTGCTCAGCGATATCGCTGAGATTCGCAAGCTTATCAAAGCCGATCTGGCGGATCTCAAAGAGAAATATGGCGATGCCCGCCGAGCGGAAATTGTTGAGGCCGAGGCGGGGGAATTCAAGGACGAGGATCTGATCCCCAACGAAGAGGCTGTGGTGACGTTAACGGAAAAAGGCTATATCAAGCGGCTGCCATCCAACACCTATCGCGCACAACGCCGGGGTGGTCGCGGCGTCACCGGCATGGTGACACGCGAGGATGATACCGTTCGTCACCTGCTCGTCACCCATACCCATGATAGCCTGCTTTTCTTCACGGATCGAGGCCGCGTCTTCCAGCTCAAAGTCTACGAGTTGCCCGATACCAGCCGCACAGCCAAAGGCGAGCACTTAATCAATCTGATCTCTATCGAGCAACGCGAACGGGTTACGGCCATTGTGAGCGTGCCAAAGGGCGTGAGCCGCGACTTTATGATTGTGGCAACGAAGAAGGGTGAAGTGAAAAAGACCGCAATGGACGAGTTCGAGGTGGTACGTCGCCAGGGTCTGATCGCGATGAACCTGGAAGAGGACGATGAACTGATCGGCGCGAAGTTGGCCCGCACGGATGATGATGTGTTGCTCATCACCGCTCATGGACAGGCGATTCGCTTTACCGTTGCGGAACTGCGTACCGCCTCTCGCACCAGTGGCGGCGTGCGCGGTATTCGTCTGCACAATGACGATACCGCCGTCTCCCTCAATCTCACGCCGCAAGATAGCGAGTTGCTGGTCGTCACCGAGTATGGGTATGGCAAGCGCACGCCCATTGACGACTATCCCTGCCAGAGTCGCGGCGGCAGCGGTGTCATCACCTCCCGCGTGACCGAAAAAACCGGCAGAGTGGCCACGGCACGCATTATCACGGAGAAAGATAACGATTTGATGATTATCTCTGCCAGCGGTGTGGTTATTCGTACCGATGTCAGCCTCATTAAAAAAGCTGGACGCGCGACGCAGGGAGTGATTCTGATGAATCTAGCTGAAGGCGATAGCGTTGTTGCGGTTGCCACAACCAACGGTAAAAAGACCGATTCCAACAACCACGAGGAGCATGAAGAGAACGGGGAAGCCGAACTGGAGCAGAACGAGGACGTTCCCACGAACGACGATGAAAATGCTACCCTCGTAACGGAGGAAGAAACGGAATAACCCCTGGAGTTTCTCCTATACAGAGTCTACGCGAAATCAGGCTGATCTATTCGCGTAGACTCTGTTTTTATATTCCTTTGAGCGGTTGCGATTTTGCATCACGATGGACAGGCTGCCCATACCGTACCTGGCGAGCAGCTGCACGATCCTTCTGCGCCTCCAATTTGATCAGGGGAAATGGCCGATGAAACTTTCTGTCAAATTCTTCGGCTTTCTCTTCGGAGAGCAGAGCACGCTGCTCAAATGCATGGGCCAGGATATCACGTTTTACGTCGTCCGAGACATCCAGCAACAACAGATAGGCCAGCACAAAATCGGGTTTGCCTTGCTCAGCATAAGCATCCGCGCACGTCAGAGCATCGCCTCCCTGCTCTAGCTGATTGCGGGCCTGCTCCAGAAAAACCTCTTTGAGTAATCCACGATAGAGTTCATCGAATGTAGGCATGCCAGACTCCAAAAATAAAGACGCAACAACCCTTTGTGTACCCCTATATTATATCCCACCGGGCGCAAACTCCAGTTATCTTGTGATATAGAGACGAACAGTTACCGTACGCGTTACGATCTGATCGACGAACTGGTAGTTGCTATCGAGCCATTGTTGTGCTGCTTGCGCTCGTCGAGCAGCCACAGCATCAGGAACACGACCAACGATGAAGAAGAGGCGAGGATGCTTTGCGCCATAAGCAGCTAATGCTAGCGGATCAACAGCCTCATCTGGACCAGCGGAGGTTGCAGGCCCAAATTTTTCCCAGGAAAATGCCCCTGGAGCATCGGCGGTAAAATGCGCCTTCCCTGGATATGCATGGAGATAGTACTCTGTAGCAATCTGGCAGCCTTGCTCTACTGCGTTGTCATAACAGACCAGCCCATCGCCAGTCTGATACTGTTGCTCTAACCAGTGTGTAGTCGTCTGCCAATCTTCTACTTGCGCGCTTCTATAGTAGAACGGGACCACAGAGACTGCGAGCAAAATCACAATCAAAGCCAGTGTGAACTGGACTACACGCCAGCGCAGCATCATAATCCCTGCGCCAACCAGTAAAAAGAGTGGAGGAAGAATTACAACCAGATAGCGAGATGAAAAGAGCCGCGTTGCTCCCTGCGATACCACAAAGCTCACCATCATCGGCACGAGAAACCAGCAGAGCAAAACCCATACAATACTCTGCCATCGCCGCCATGATTGGAACAATCGACCAACAGCGTTATTCCCAAACGTATATGGTAGCCAATTTGATATCACGACCCCTGTTATGCTCAACGCAACGCACGCCATAAACGCTATTACATAGTATCTCTGCTGACCGCCAATGGTAATAAAAAGGGAGACGATGGCATGGAGATCAGGAATGGGGAGCCATCCCGTTTTCGCACCTTGCAGACTCAGCAGCAGCATCGGTATAATCAGCGTCCCTATGGCAAGAAGGCTGACGCCAAATGCCACTATTCGCGTTCTTGCTTGCTCCCGCCATCCCCCAGGCAACAACAGTAGGCCAGCCACTGCAACGACCTGCGCCAGTAGCACCAGCAGACTAAAGAGGTGGACATAGACGGCCAGCACCATTGCCACTACGTAGCCGATCCACCAGCGTTTCTGATGAGCTTCCGCAGTCATGGCAACCAGCAGTGCGTACCATGCCAGGCAAATGAGCAATAATTGTAAGCTGTAAGAGCGCGTTTGCTGAGCATATACCAGCTGCAAATCATTGAGCAAGTACAGCATAGCCCCAACTATGCCACCGGTCATGCCGAGAAATTTGCGTCCTAACAAGAAGACCGCCACCGTGCTGAGCGCCGCGAAGAGGGCAGACGGGAAGCGCACAATAAACTCAGTCGGGTTAAACCCCAGCCATCCGGTGAAACCAAGCCAGTAGTGCAGAAAAAGGTAGTATAATTCCATATTTGGCTCAGGGCCAAAGATGATATGCCACAAAAGCGGAAACGGCTGCCGCGCCAATTCTACTGAAAAAGCTTCGTCGAACCAGATGCTGGGAGCGCCCAGACGATAAAGGTTCAGGGCTAGAGCCAGACAAAATAAGATGGCAGCCACCATCAGCAGAGAGGAACGAGGCCATCCCTGCCACATTCCAGGCTTCCTCCTGACCGTATCATTGGTTGTAGACGCCTCCAGATCATCAACCTGCGCCATCACTTCTCCTGACTTCCTAGTCCTTCTAGGAAAGCACTATTCCAGGTACAGCACAATACCAACCACGTTTTTACGCCTTTGGCGAGCGTTCTTTTTGCTCTTCTTGATGCCATTTACGAGCAGAGACAAACATCTCACGAAAAGCTCGACCAATTACCGATAGTTTCGCCCCGGTGGCTTTTCCTCCCCGGCGAGGCAGATGTTGTACACCCACCTCTGTATAGGTATAGCCTGCACGCCTGAACTTATACAGCACCTCTGTGTTAATCATCGCGCCACGAGTCTCAAGCCGATGCTCGCGGAAGAATTGAGCGCGATAAAGCTTGAAAGCGCAATCAATATCGCGCACCCGCAACTTAAATACCAGTCGCACGAGCATCTTCCAGCCCCAGGCGTTGAGTTTGCGCATCCAGGTATCCTGACGATCAATCCGATAGCCCAGGACGGCATCATACGTTTCAATTAAGGGAAAAAAACGCTCCAGATCATGGATGTCGAATTGACCATCCGAATCCATAAAAAAAATGAGATCTTTTACGCTCGCTTCAAAGCCGCTGACCAGGGCCGCGCCATAACCTTGATTCACTTCATGATTGATTAGACGTACATGCGGATTCGAGGCCGCGATTTCCTCCACGATTGCACGCGTCCTATCTTTACTCCCATCGTTGACCACGATGACTTCAAAATCCTGCGTCCAGCTCGCTAAAACCTCTAACGCGGCAGAGACTGTCCCGGCAATAGCTACTTCTTCATTGTGAGCTGGCATTATCACTGAGAGACTATACTTTGTGCCTATCATACTTGCCTTCACTAGGGGTGTACGCTCCTCCTGCGCACCAATAGTAAGCAGAAAAGAACCTGACGGCTTCTTCCCCAGCTCCTGTGCTGTACTAGTGAATACCCAGAGACGTATTCCCAGATAGGATAGAAAGGCCCAATATTGATTGAGACCAAAACTATTGACAGCTCCTCTAGTATAAGCAATACAGGTAGATATAAGCAAAAAGGTGGCATTTTCAGCATGCTTTCATGCTACTTTCGTTCCATGAGCAGCTCTGGACCGTTTATAACATAGCAGTTATCGCTATCTTTTTAAATACTATGTCTACTGGAGGACAACGATGCGCACCAGAGAACGCAGCAACACGATACCGTCCATAGGGATATCTGACCCTGCTCCAACCGCAGCTCACCAGGGTCGATTGGCATGGTTACGCTCGCCTCTATGGCTCTGTTTGTTGCTGGCTCTCGGCTTGCGTATCTGGTTACTAATGCGCACACAGGGCTTTATTGACGGAGACGAGGCGGTGGTAGGCATTCAGGCTCAACATATCCTGCGGGGCGAGTTTCCCGTCTACTACTATGGCCAACCCTATATGGGGAGCCTGGAAGCTTATTTCATCGCGCTGCTTTTCGCGCTGATCGGCTCCTCCACCTGGGCCATGCGAGTCGAACCGATTCTGCTTTCACTCGTGCTCGTCTGGCTGACCTGGAGGCTTGCTGGAGCATTAGCCGATGCGGCAAAATTGCCCGCTGCCGCCCGACGCTGGTTTATGACGATTGCGGCGCTCTTTGCTACGCTGCCACCGCTCTACGATGCAGTGATGGAAATGCGCACCTGGGGCGGCCATATTGAGATATATATCGTGATGCTGCTGTTGCTGCTTTCAGCGTTACGCCTGACACAGCGTTGGCAGGACGGAGCAACGCACCGGGAGCTGGCTCTGAGATGGGCCGGACTCGGCTTTCTGATTGGCCTGGGCCTCTGGATCTATCCCCTGGTCATTTCCGCCATTCTGACAGCTATACTCTGGATTGCGGGCTATTGCGTCTTCGAGTTCTTCAAAGCGCGACGGACCAGCGGGGAGCAACAAGGTTCAACCGCCTCTCTGCTGCAACGTTTAGCTCTGGCGGTCGCGGCTATTCCGGCCAGTCTGGTTGGCTTCGCGCCCGCGCTCTTCTGGGGAGCAACCCACCAGTGGGCTAATATTACCTACCTTCTATCTCCTGGCAACAACGATTCGCATAATATACAATTGCAGACGCTCTACCCTAATCGGCTCTCTTTGCTGTTTGGCACGATCAAGCTCTATACGCAATGCATTGCTCCACATGTTATTGGCGGAGCCTTGCCCGACACGCGGTTATCATTTTCGCTGCTTCAGGCGAGTATTGGCATTTTGTTCGTCCTGGCAACGTTGAGTCTGGTCACATTCTCGCTGTTCCGGCATCATCCGGCATTGGTGCGCATCCAACAACTTGCCACGCTGCCGACGATTTTTGCCGTAACAACCGCCGTGATTTTCTGCGGCTCCAGCATCGCTGCCGCTGGCCTGCTCGTGCCCTGCACACGCGATGAAGTGGGACGCTACGCCGCTCCCCTGCTGCTGGTGTTGCCTTTCTTCTTCGCCACCATCCTCACTGCTATCTATCTCTACAAAGGAGAGCGCAATCAGCAAGAGGCGCAAAACGCCGGAGAAACGAACAACGTCAGACAACGCCCTCTATTCAACCCCATCCAGGCCGCACTGATCGCCTTCCTGGTGCTGTATCTCGGCGCTCATAGCTATACGTATCTACGGGCCAGAGCCGATTATACCTTTCAGTCGTTCGCCTGCTCTGCCGCTCCATTACACAATGAACCGATCATCACGTATATGCAACAGCAGCACATCAGCTATGCCTGGGCCACGATGTGGATTGGGAACGCGATTGTCTTCAAAACAGCGGGAACTATTCTCGTGGCCGATCCACGTATTATCACGGTTGGAGCAACGAATCATATACCAGCCTATACCTCGGCAGTAAGCCATGCTGATCGTCCCGCCATCCTGGCCTTCGCCTTGCACACAGATACCCACCCGGACCTACTCAAGGCGCTTGATACAATGGGGGTAACCTATCAGCTAGCACGCTTCCCGGCAGAGCAGGGCCTCGATGTTTTAGTCGTGACACCAGATCGCACGCTTTCGCCGTTTGATGCCAATTCGCTAGGAGCATGGTTTTATGGATGTTAACTATCAGGCTCTATCTCTAAGCTGGCTGCGCAAACAAAACGCTGCACATGGGCCGCTAATCTGCTATAATAGCGGGACACCCGAATGTGCGTGGAGGAGAAGGATTTACTATGCCCGAACAGTTTCGAGCCTTACAGGGCTTTAAAGACATTTTACCTGAAGAGGAACCCTACTGGCGCTTCGTCGAGCAGACGGCAATGCAGGTCACACAGTTATACGGCTATCAGCGCATCGAGACGCCACTATTAGAAGAGACATCGCTCTTCCGTCGTACCTCTGGCGAAGGCACCGACATCGTCGAGAAAGAAATGTATAGCTTCGACGACCGCGCCGATAAAGAGGGCCATCGGCTCAATCTCTCGTTACGACCGGAGGGAACAGCCGGAGTGGTACGGGCCTACCTAGAGCACGGCATGTTCAAGTTGCCACAGCCCGTCAAACTCTATTACTTACGCACACCCATGTTCCGACGCGAAAAGCCTCAGGCAGGCCGTTATCGCGAACATCATCAGTTTGGCTGCGAGGCGCTCGGCGATGAAGATCCAGCCGTTGACGCGGAGATGATCGCCATGCTCTATCAAGTCTACGCGCAGCTCGGCCTGAAACAGGTGGGCGTGTATATTAATAGCATTGGCGATCAGAACTGTCGCCCTCAATATATTGAGACGCTGAAGGACTACTATCGTCCGCTCCTCAACGACTGCTGTGAGGACTGCAAGATGCGTTTCGTTAAAAACCCGT
>DASTZT010000323.1:0-3549 GCA_035764225.1 Ktedonobacteraceae bacterium | reverse complement strand
AGGAGTTCTTTGCCTTAGTTTAAATATACAAGGAGCAGAGGACGCATGCGCGAACCGCCTGACCTCCTGAGCGAGCGGGTGTTGCAGATGTTGGCCGCCGCCCGGACCAGCCCCATACGCGCGAAGATGCCATCGAGCAGGCGATACTTTGCTTGCGACGAAATCTGCTCTACCTGGCGCGACGAGAGCAACGAGGCCACCAAACGGACTATGATGAAACCTTGAAGCGCGATGTGGGGGCCATTGCGCGGTTGGTTGTGCTATTGGAGCCGGCTTCTGGCGCATTGCACGATGGGTGTTCACCGTGAGACACAGGACTTGAAACTATTGCCGCAAGTCTGCCCCGGCAGTGCCTGCCGGGCAGCAAGAAGGCGAGGGCAGCATCAAACGCACTAGGAGAAGGGCTGTTCCCCCATCTCTATACCCGGAGCAAGTTCGCTGGAGGTGAGTTGCAGTTGAGCCAAGGCCCGAATTTCGTCGTGCCGGGCAGGGAAGGAGTTGGCACCACGTCGCACATAAAACACTGGCTTGTCGAGATGAATCCCATAGGGAGGCAAGGCTCCCTTTTGGACGGAGATAGCGATCACTGTCTTGCCTTCGACCGCATACTCTTCTACAGCGAACTCAGGGCAAGGAACCAGATTCCCTCGAACCGTTTGAGCGATAGCGTCCTTGAGCCTATTGATAGTACTCGCCCCGCTGGAAACTCCAACAATCTTCCCATCATCCACCCCCACGAGGATTACCCCGCCCGCATAGTTGGCAAATGCAGCAATCGTCTTGAGCCACTTATCTTGTTCTGTTGGTAGGGTGGCTTTTAAATCAATCGTTGGCCCCTCACCCTGAGCGATCAAGGCTTCGATTTGGGTTCTGTAGCCAGGCGTTTCGGTGGTGACATTACTCTGCTGGCGGTTCATCCAGGTCCAGCGCAGATCCCAGTGATAGTAATCAAGCCATTCTTTGTCCCTCGAGAGAACAAGCCAGTATTTGGCGGGTAAACCATCAGGCAGGAGCCACTTGATTGGTCCTGCTTGCTCTAGTGAGCGATCCAGGACGACCTTTGGCGGCACAATGACCTCCAGCCGTGCTTCGGCCACGTTTGCGCCTTCCACCGTGATATCGAGCGAGGTGGGCGAGATGTGGATGCCCTGAATCCAGGCGTCGGTTTGCGCCAACCGTACAATCGCTTGCTCACCCGACGAGAGATTGTGGTCTGATCCCAATCGGTTATTCCGTAGATTAATTGGGCAAAGGCGGTCTGGCGATTGGGAAAGAAGGGGCATCCGGCGCTCACCAGCAGATCCTGATCGGCGTCTTGAAAACGCTGCGCGTTGTGACATGACACCTCATACCGGATGTACGGCCAGGGAACCAAGGGCGCATCAAATTGTGGATCATGGCTTCGATGCTTTTCCCATGCCACTTGTTCCTGCCAGGAGGGAATCTGGAACTGATAAGCTACAGGAGATTCCCCAGTTCCGTTCACTACACCAGTGGATGAGCACAACCAGGCGACAGCCTGCGGGCCGGTGACGACTCCAGCCAGGAATGCGGCTTGCCCATAATCATAGACAAAGTGCGGTGCCTCGGCATTCGCTTCCTCTGGGAAGACATTGAGGACGAGCGTATGAAGCTGCCATTGCCCTTCCCGGTGGTGTGACGCCATCCGAAAGAACGCCTGAGGAGCGGTTTCAAGCCTGGTCACAAGCTCAGCAAGTTGGATTTCTCCACGATTCACAAAGCATGCCTTTCTACATGCTTGGGAGATCAGCGCTATTCTTGTTCTAGCCTCCCAAGCAATATACGCAGAAAGCGGTCAACGTGCCTGGAGGTACGTCAACCGCCTGTTTCTTGTAGCTTATCATTCCTGCTACATGCTGCCAGGCAGCGTTTATATAGGCAACAGGGTTTCTCAAAAGTCGGAGGAGGGTGAAAAGGAAGAGTCAATCCCGTAGCATGCACCTATTCAAACAACAGCATTCATCGACATCTTGACAAGCAGACTAGCATATTTTATGCTTGGGATGAAGATCTCCTATCTTCTCCCTTCACGCAAGATGGGCACATCGTCCATCGAACGATCATATGACCGATGTGGATCAAGCAGCCTCGTTCCGCTCGAACGAAGGTTCCGTGCCTTGTTGCAAGGAGATGTGCCATGTCTCATTCGGCTCGTCACACCCTCTTCTTTGCTCTTCTCCTGCTTCTGCTCTTTGGAAGTGTTGGCGCACTCGTCTGCTTCAACCAGCCAGCACACGCCGCTGCGGAGGGAAACGCTGCGGCGAAAAAGACGCCAACTCCCACCTCAACGCTGACCTCAACACCAACGCCGCTCCCGACGCCGTCCTTCACGCCAACCCCCTGTCCATCGTGTCCGGGTGGCCTGCCCACACACCTGCTCACCGGCTACTGGCAGGATTTCACGAACAGCGCTACGCCGTTGCCCCTGAGCGCGGTGAACCCGTATTACACCATCGTAGCGGTGGCTTTCGC
This sequence comes from Ktedonobacteraceae bacterium, assembly GCA_035764225.1. Classification (GTDB taxonomy): domain Bacteria; phylum Chloroflexota; class Ktedonobacteria; order Ktedonobacterales; family Ktedonobacteraceae; genus DASRHT01. The sequence goes on along the minus strand of DASTZT010000323.1, from coordinate 1,056 downwards.
TTCCTCAGGCGCTCAGGCGGGCCAGATCACCTTTAGCCTTGATGCAAAACTCGCGAGCGCGCTCGGCGGATATACGACCGCCCAGTTTATCAGTGATATCTCGATGCTCCATGCTCAGGGGAGAAAAATCCTTCTCTCGGTCGGAGGCGCAGCAGGCACCGTCACCATTGACAACGCGACGAGCGCAACCAATTTCGCCACGAGCGCGTATGGATTGATGCAAAGCTATGGCTTCGACGGGGTCGATATCGATCTGGAGAGCGGCATCAATGTCATGTATCTGACCAGCGCTCTCCAGCAACTGTCCACGCTGGCAGGGCCAAACCTGATGATTACGCTGGCCCCACAGACGGTTGATGTCGCCTCGACCAGTAGCCCCTACTTTCAGCTCGCCCTGAACATCAAAACCATTCTGACCATCGTGAATACGCAGTACTACAATTCGGGCTCCATGTATGGCTGTGATGGTAAGCTGTACGCCTATGGGGGCGTGGATTTCATCACGGCCCAGGCGTGCATTCTGCTTCAGGGAGGCTTGCGCCCGGATCAGGTTGGGCTTGGCTTGCCTGCCTCTCCGCAGGCCGCTGGCAAGGGCTATGTGGCCCCAGCCGTGGTGAACGCTGCGCTCGGTTGCTTGGCTGCCGGGACGAACTGCGGGACCTTCATTCCACCCACCACGTATCCCACCATCCGGGGCGTGATGGACTGGTCAATCAACTGGGATGCCTCCACCAGTTACACCTTCGCGGACACGGTCGGTCCCCATTTGAGCACCCTTCCATAGAGCGGACAAGAGGGCTTCCTACCAGCCATGGCTGATGCGAAGCCCTCTCAAGATTGCTCAAAAGTCATCTAGGATCGACTCTCTCTGAATATGTGCGGCATTCACGGCTCCATGCTTGAGTCTATCTGACTTTTGAGAAACCCTGATATAGGCAAGGATCGGAGCACCAGAAAGGGTAGGCACCTCCCTATAGCCTTCCAGATACTGATGCACATAAAGATCCGATGGGAGCAAATCAAGAGGCCCGCTCTGACGCATCGTGTTGAGGGTTC
>DASTZT010000322.1:0-9013 GCA_035764225.1 Ktedonobacteraceae bacterium | reverse complement strand
ATCGATTTTATGGTCATTGCCGGTGATTTATTTAATAAACGCGCTATCGATGCCCTGACGCTTATTCATGCCATCGAAGGATTAAAGAAGCTCAAAGAGCGCCAAATTCCTGTGGTTGCGATAGAGGGAAACCATGACCGTAGCTACTATCGAGATGGCGTCTCCTGGTTGCAGTTTTTATGCCATCAAGGCTATCTGATCTTGCTTGCCCCCGTGATGCTGGATGGAGCACCTGTGCTTGAGCCGTGGCGAGCGGAGAAAATGCAAGGGGCTTATGTCGATCTGGTGGATGGACGGCTGCGCGTCTATGGCCTCCCCTGGCAAGGCGCTGCGACGGCCCGTAGCCTCGAAGGATTGGCTCAGGCATTAGCGGATACGAGGGGCGAGGAGGAGAGATACGGCATTGAGTATCGGTTAGTCACGATGCATACGGGCGTCGATGGCATTGTGGGACGCATCCAGGGCTTGCCCACGATGGCTCAGTTCCAGCCGCTGCGCCAGCATATCGATTACCTGGCGTTGGGCCACGTCCACAAGCCCTATGCCTTCGATGGTTGGATGTATAATCCCGGCTCGACCGAGACCTGTAGCGCCGAAGAGGTGCAATGGGATGATCGCGGTTACTACTACATCCAGATCGATACCGACGAGCCGGAACGCATTATCGATATCTCTAAGCACGAGCGCGTGCATCATGCCGAACATATCAAAAGCAAGCGCCGTCCCTTTGTGCGTTACGATCTGCGCGTCGATGGCCTAAACGACCCTGACGCTATTTACGCACGCCTGGAAGACTATTGCCGCCGCGAAGGTGGGCGCTACCAGGCAATCGATGCCGAGCCGATTGTACAGGTGCAGATGAATGGCAAAATGAGCTTTGACGCTGGTTCGCTGGATATAGCGCGGATGGAAGGGATGTTACGCGAGCACTTTCGGGCATTACATGTGCGCATTGATAATAATACCAGCGACCAGGATTATGTGCCCGATGATGGCGACATTGATGGGCGTGACCGCTCGCTCTGGCAAGAGCTGGAGCGTCGCATTTTTGAAGAACTGGTCGGGCGCGATAATCGTTATCTGCCTGCTAAGGAGCAATGGAGCGCCGTACTGACCGAGCTGAAGCGCAAAGCCCTCGACGACGACAAACCGGAGGAGATTGCTCAGTACCTGCGTGAACGACGTACCGCTCTATTAGAGTCGTCCTGAGCTTGCTAACACCTCTCTGTAACAGTCTCTTACCAATCTCTAACTTTCAAAGGTTACACTGTCCTTGTCGGCACAAAAAGGATCATGGTTAACCAGGGAACTTTGGCTAGTCAAAAGCAAAATGAAAGGAAATTGTTCTATGTTACAGAGAGGCGTTAGTATGGTGCGGCCCTGGACGCGATGGCAAGATTGGGTCAATGTGGTCGCTGGGATCATTCTCTTCATCTCGCCGTGGTATACGGCAACTTCATGGAATAGTGCCAGCTCCTGGAACGCCTGGATTTTAGGCGTTGTCATCTTCCTGGTAGCTTTGTGGGCTTTAGCAATGCCTGGCTCTATGGTTCCTGAAGTGATTAACATTATATTAGGCATCTGGGTCTTCATCTCCCCCTGGGTTTTGGGATTCGCCAACCTTTCAGGTGAGGCGTGGTCAGCCTGGATTCTTGGTATAATCACGATTATATGCGCCGCCTGGTCGCTGTCTCAGTTGCGTATGCCTGAGACGAGAGTGCCGGCATGAGAAATGGGGTAGACAGAAGGAAGGAGCCTTTTATGGCCCCTTCTTGCTTTTTGGTATCTGTTTCTTGCTCGATAGCTATGCTTATCCCAGAATCTCCAACGCGGCACGAGTCAACATCTCAACCCCGATTGGCAGCGCGTCCTCGTCGATATTGAAGCGCGGGTGATGATGAGGGAATTCCGCCCCTTTCTCAGCATTATGCGCTCCCACAATAAAGTAGCAGCCTGGGGCTGATTGCAGGAAATAGGCCATATCGTCGCTACCGGTTGTCATCACATCTTCACCATCATCCACCTTGCTCTCGCCTACCGTCGCGATTGCCGCCTTGCGTACCAACCCCGTAACGCCAGCATCATTTGTGCAGGGAGGACAACCACCCGTTGAAACTATTTCGCACGAGCCACCCATCGCGGTCGCGACGCCATTAGCGACTTCTTGAATGCGCCGGAGCAAGAAGTCGCGATGTTCCCTGGTAAAGGCGCGCATAGTGCCCTGCATCACAGCCGTTTCAGGAATGATATTGAAGGCCGTTCCCGCGTTGATCGTGCCGATAGTGATAACGGCGGGGCTAAATGGCGAGGTCTGACGGCTAATCAATGTTTGAAGCGCGGTGGTGATGTAGGCAGCAATTACGATAGGATCTATCGAGCCTTCCGGCATGGCTGCATGTCCGCCTTTGCCTCTGATCGTCAGCGTAAACTTATCCGCGCTGGCGAAGACGGTGCCCGAACGCACGCCGACGCGCCCAAGCTGGTAGTTGCTAATCAGGTGAAGCCCGATGACGTGATCGACTCCCGCCATTGCTCCCTCGTCAACCATCGGTTTAGCTCCCCCGACGTTTTCCTCGGCGGGCTGAAAAATAAATTTAATGTTGCCCTTAAGCTCCGCTCGACGTTTGCTTAAAATATCGGCAACAGCCAGCGCGATGGCGGTATGCCCATCATGACCACAGGCATGCATTTTTCCGTCAACTTGAGAGCGATAGTCGATCTCATTTAACTCATGAATAGGTAGTGCGTCCATGTCAGCACGAATAGCCACCGTTTTGGCATTGCCTTCGCCCCCTTCGCCACGCAGCAGACCCACCACCCCTGTTTTTGCAACGTTTGTCTGTACTTCTATCCCTAGAGCGCGCAGCCGTTGCGCGACAATGCCGGAGGTACGCACCTCTTCAAAAGCAAGCTCTGGATGCTCGTGGAAGTCGCGGCGAGTTGCTACCAGATCAGGCACAAGTTCGTCAATGTCAGATTTCAAGCGGTCAGCAGATACGGACATAGCTCCTCCTAAACAAGCTAGCAAATGGGCATGGTACGAAATATGAACGCAAGAATCGGATAGCTTCTATGGCCATCAGGTTTTATCATAGTACCATAAATAGCGACGGATTTGCTGATCGCGATAATGCTGCTTTGATGCAAGGAGATAGAATGATGCATGAAGAACAATACTGGCAGGCGGTACTTACCAGGGATGCCCGATCAGATGGCGCTTTCGTTTACGCTGTGCGCTCCACTGGAATCTATTGTAATCCCTCATGCCCGTCCAGAAAACCGCACCGCGAGCAGGTCACTTTCTTTGCCATCCCCGAAGCGGCAGAAAAAGCTGGCTTCCGTCCATGCCGACGGTGCAGTCCACGCGAGACGGCGACAGGAGAGCCGCATATCCTGCTGGTGCAGCGTGCCTGCGCCTATATTGAAAAACATTGTGAAGAGTCGCTATCACTCGCAACTCTTAGCGAGACAATGAATATGAGTCCATATCACTTGCAGCGCATATTCAAGCGCATTACCGGAATTACCCCTCATCAGTATATTGAGACGTACCGTTTGAAGCGGCTCAAAGAGCATTTGAAAGCTGGAGAAGCGGTGACAACCGCAATGTATGACGCGGGCTATGGGTCCAGCAGCCGCCTTTATGAGCGGGCACGCTTAGGAATGTCGCCCACGACGTATCGCAAGGGAGGCCAGGGGATGAATATTCGCTATAGTATTACCGATAGTGCGTTAGGTCGCTTGCTGATAGCCGCTACTGAGAAGGGGATCTGTTCCGTTTGTCTGGGCGATGTCGATGCCATCCTTGAGGCGGCGTTGCTAAGCGAGTATCCGGCTGCCACCATTGAGCGCGATGACAATGAAATGGCCGACTGGATCACTATGCTGCTACATCATCTCGATGGGCAGCAGCCGGATCTACATTTGCCGCTGGATGTGCAGGCCACCGCTTTCCAGTGGCGCGTCTGGACAGAACTGCAAGCCATCCCATATGGAGAAACGCGCTCGTATAGCGAGATTGCTCAAGCTCTTGGTGAGCCTAAAGGCGTGCGTGCCGTCGCCAATGCCTGTGCCACCAACCCGGTTGCCCTCATTGTGCCATGTCACCGCGTCGTACGTAGCAACGGCGACATTGGCGGCTATCGCTGGGGCGTAGAGCGTAAGCAACGCCTCCTGACTCAGGAGCAAACGAGCCAGGTTAAGCCAGGATAACTATCGTTCTGAGCGACAGAAAAAAGCAGGGCGACAGAAACCTGCCGCCCTTTCGTAGTGTGTCAGCCTGCAAGTTTACAAATCGCCAGATTTTGCCCTGGTATAGCGATCAGACAGCTCGTCTTTTGTGCGGTTATAGAGTTCGCGTCCCTGCACAAGCGCCTCATTAGCGCGCGTGCGAATTTCATCGCTAAAATTGCTTGAACGCAGCAAAATACCCTGTTCCGCCAGTTGTGCTCGTGTCGCTTCACCGGGCTGGGGGGCGAAAAGCAGCCCGATAAGGAATCCCAGGCCAAGCCCTAGCAGTAGTCCTGTAAAAAATTTCATGGTTCTCCCTCTTTTTCTTTGGAATACGATAAAAAAGAGATAGGTATATACAACACGAATGACCGGAAAAACTTCCGGTCAACAGATTACATCATATCAAGCAATTAGCGTCCACCATGCCCGGTCTGGCTGGATTTAGCCAACAACTCTTCGACCTTATCCAGCAAAACATCCAGCTCAAACGGCTTTCGTAGCAGGTAAACCCCTTCGTATGTCTCAGGACTTTCTTCGATTAACCTGGAAACCTCTTCCGCCTCAAGCACAGCCGCAGTGTAGACAATAACGGGGATATCGGCAGTTACCGTATCGGCTTTTAACTGCTTAAGAATATCCTGCCCGGACATATCGCCTAGTTTCAGGTCCAGAATAAGCAAGTCTGGTAACAAGCTTTTCACGCGAGCAAAGGCATCTTTGCCTTCTTGCCAGATCGAAACCAGATACTGCTCATCCTCCAGAACTCGACGCATCAAATGTAATAGTTCATTTCTGTCATCGACAACAAGTATCCGTTTTGTCACATCCAATCGGTGCTGTGTACCACAATATCTAGCTTGTGGGAATGGCACCGCCTCCTAAATTATTGCCTTTGTGCTTTACGTTGCAGGTGATTGAAAAAAACCTTGAGCAATGCGCTTTTTTTATCTGTAAATGCTTCCGGTTATGATAGCTATTACGATTCACCGTCCCATTTGGTATACAACCGGCTTCAGAATTACTCTGAAATGTATCATCTGTGCTTACATCCAGCGAAAACGCCTGGCCTGCGATTTCTCGGCTATAGAAACAGCAGAACCTGTTTAATGCGCAATGTGATAGAAATGGACGATTGATCTGCCTATCAGGCAGGTGGTGAGCGTGGAGGGGATCGAACCCTCGGCAACCCGATTAAAAGTCGGATACTCTACCACTGAGTTACACGCTCATCGTGATTAACCGTAGCCATTGTAGCGTATTTTGCGCCATCCTGCAAGTAGGAAAAGAGCTATTTTCTTCCCTCACCGAGAATTTTTAGCAAATTCTTATGTTTTGCTGTTTCACTCTCCCACAGAACATGAGGGCGTTGTGAAATTTTTTTAACTTGCCAGGAGAAACATAAATATCCCTTCATCCTATCCACGCGAGTGACGCTGAAAAATCAATCTGGACAAGATATTGGTTACAATAAATACATGTGGTAATATCTGTGGACTTTTATATACACTGGAAGTTATATTTCGATATATTGCGCGTTATAAATCAATAAGAGGACAGAAACGTGCTTTGCTCCAGTCTGGTAATAGCTGATTAACACGTTTGATGTGCTGGTGGGATGGAATTATTGCATGGGGTTAGTCTGGTTGGGAGGGTATTGTGCGTGTTTTATTTGTAACTCCTTATCCTTTATCGCGGATTCGCGTGCGTTCTTACGGCTTCGTCACTCACCTCGCCAGAAAGCACGATATAAAGGTGCTAGCTTTATGTGCGGATGAGCGTGAGTTGGCCGACGTGCGGGCGGTGCAGCGCGAAGGCATTGATATTATCGCCATATACGAGGCCCGCTTCGTGCAGTTCTTACGGGCTTTTCTGGCGTTAGGCTCAAGATTACCTCTTCAGGTCGCGTTTGGCGCATCTGCTCACCTGCGTGCTACGCTAGAGCGACTACTGGCTTCTGAACATTTTGATCTGCTTCATGTCGAATTTGTGCGTGCTCTCGGAATGTTGCCTGCGTCTCTCCCTGTTCCGGTTGTCTGGGATGCGGTTGATTGTGTGAGCCAGCTCTATGAGCAGGGGGCAAAATTTGGCATGACGCCGCTGCTACGGTTCTTTGGACGGAGCGAGGCACGACGCGTCCGAGCTTACGAGCTGGCTCAACTGTTGCGCTTTCGTCAGATCGTAATCACTTCTGAGCGGGACCGCCAGGCACTGCTAAACCTTACACATGGGCTTCCTGATAAGCTGCAAGGGAAAATGCTGGCAACAATCAATGTCCTGCCTCATGGGATCGATCAACGCTATTTTTACCACTATACCGGACCACGTTTGCCTGAGACATTGATCTTCTCCGGCAAAATGAGCTTCCATGCCAACATTGCCGGTGCTCACAATCTCATCAAGCATATTATGCCGCGAGTCTGGAAGCAACGTCCCGCTGTTCGCTTGATTATTGCCGGGAGCGATCCGCCAGCCTCGCTGTGCCGATCAGGCTCTGATCCGCGCATCACGTTTACAGGCTATGTCCCGGATCTACGATCCTATATTGCGCGGGCCTATATCGCTGTAAGCCCGCTGCCCTACGCTGTGGGAATACAAAATAAAGTGCTAGAGGCGATGGCTCTGGGAACACCCGTGATTGCCAGCTCTCATGCTATTGCTGGTATCCAGGCGGTAGCAGGACATGATGTGCTGGCGGCTGATGAGCCAGAGACGTTTGCCAATGCCATCCTGCATCTGCTGGATCAGCGTGCTCTATGGGATGTACTGGCCGCGAATGGTGCTGCCTATATTGCCGCCAATCATAACTGGGACGCTATCATTCAGAAGCTTACGGCTATCTATACCTGTGCTTTGGAGTCTGGCGATATGGAGCGTGTTGGAGAGAGTAATCAGGTTGCCGCTTGCGCTCAGACAGATGAAATTGAGGTAGTGGCTCTCGAAAATAGTTAAAGGGTGGGAGGGAATATATGAGTGAACTCAGCGATGTGAAGTTAGGTACGGCCTCTTCAATGTTGCTGTATGGCTGCTGGTGCGAGTCTGCGCAAAGCCCTTTAGTGGCCGCAACGCTGCTGCAAGGGCCGCGTATTTCACGTACGTATCAGATTGTCAAGCGGGCAATGGATATTTGTGGTGCGCTACTCGGCCTTGTGATTCTGTTTTGCTTGTTGTTTGTGATTGCCCCTCTGATCTTTATCGAAGATCGGGGCGCTATTTTCTATAAACAGGTGCGTGTTGGCCAGGATGGGCGACCATTCTTGCTCTACAAATTGCGTAGCATGGTGATGGATGCTGATGACTATCTGGTACAGCATCCCGAACTGCTCAATAGCTGGCGGCGCACTGGTAAGCTACAGATCAATCAAGATCCACGCGTTACGCGCATTGGTCGGTTCTTACGCCAGTCGAGCCTTGATGAACTGCCTCAGATGTGGAACGTACTGCGAGGCGAGATGAGCCTGGTTGGTCCACGCGCCATTCAATTTTCTGAGGTGGCAGCTTTTGGGGAACTTGCTACGTTGCGCCAGATGGTTAAGCCTGGACTGACTGGCCTCTGGCAGATTCGTGGTCGCTCGCTCACTGACTATGAGCAACGGGCTTTTCTCGATTGTATCTACGTGGTGAAGTGCTCATTCTGGATAGACCTGTATATCTTATTCAAGACTTTGCCTGCTGTGATATGTGGTGTGGGCGCTTATTAGAAGGGGGAAAGGCTATGGAATTACACGATATGATCTGGCACTACGCCTGGGTAATTCGACACTGGTTTAGATTAATTCTGCTAGGGGTTGCTATCTGCACTGCCGCAACCTTTGCCATTAGTTTGATGGTATCGCCTGTCTATCAAGCCTCAGCTTTGATCAAAGTGCATGGCAATTCTCCATCTAACACCAGCGATGTTTTTAGCGATCAGGCTCTCGCAGTGAGCTATTCCTTGCTGATCACCAGCCCCGATGTGCTACAAGCAAGCGTGCAGAAGTTACCAGGTGTGACGGTGGGCCAGCTACAAAGTGTCGTCAGCGATTCGCCGGTAGATAGCACGCAGTTGATCGAGGTTCGTGCGCAGGCAAATGACCCTCAACAAGCGGCTAATATTGCGAATACAGTGGTAAACGTATTTATTCAGCTTCAGGTGACGAAGGAAAGCAATCGTTTACAGGCTATGGCTGCTGGAGTTTCAGCGAATATGACGACTGCCAAAACAGACCTGGATGCTGCACAAAACAAGCTGCAAGCCTTGCAGAATGCCCATGCTCCGGCAGATAGTATCGCCTATCAGAGATCGCAGGTTGACGCCTATCAGGAGAACTATAATGCTTTGTTAACAAACTATAGTCAGGTTCAAGAGCAACAACTACATGTCTCCGATATGCTCACCGTCGCCCAGGTCGCTATCCCGCCAGAGAAGCCTGTTAGCCCTCAGATACTATTAAACACCATCATTGCTGCGCTGACAGGGTTGCTGTTAATGGTGATTTTTGTTCTCCTGCTTGATTGGGCTGATACCTCTATCAAAACGGCTGACGATATTGTACGCCTGACTGCTCTGGAACCGCTGGGAAATATCCCTCTCAGCAAAGAGGCTGCATCTGCGGTAGCATCTAATATCCTCTTGCTTCGTGATGCTGCTGTGGATGATGCATTGATTTCGGCCTGGACGAACTTTGAAGCATTGAGCACGGGACAGCGCTTAATTATGATGACAGGGATGCAATCAAACTCCGGCGTTTCTACCATAGCTGCTCGTCTGGCTATCTTGCAGGCCCAGTCTGGAAAACGTGTT
>DASTZT010000321.1:0-7361 GCA_035764225.1 Ktedonobacteraceae bacterium | reverse complement strand
CTGATACGATGGAGGTAAAGCGGTCTTCGTTGATAGGGGTGGGGGGGTTTGAGGGATGGGGGGGTTATATATCCCACTCGCCTGGAATGCTAAGGAAGGTTGAGGCATATCTGTGCTCAGGCCTCCCGAAGACGGGAACGGCGTCCTGGGGCCTGAAGGAGAAGTTGCAAAGGCATTTGGTGGTTGTGGTGGTGCCCAACCACTGGCTACATTTGACGCTTCTGGGGAAGTGATACCCGGCGCTTGTCGCTCTGCTGCTTTGGGAGATCGCAGTTTAATCAGGGGCATATCCCAGCCGTATTTCTGATGAATTTGTTGCACCAGTCGCTGCAGGAAAAGACGATTGGAGTTATCCTCTTGCCCCAAAATAATAGCGAATGGAATATATGGGCTACGTAAGAAATACGTAAAAGCTTCCAGAGCAGTAACCATCGTCATCGACCGATACCCGGCACTCGACAATAAATGAGCGACGAACAACGCCTGCTGCTCCTGAGCATCGATCACGAGAATATTGCGATAGTCAGGTATTTCTCTGCCATTCCCCTTTGTCTGATTGTGTATTTGCTGTAATAGTGTTAGCAACGTGTTCCGGGCATCATCGGGCTGATTGAACGAAAATAAAATATCATGTATCTCCATATGCATCATGCCTCTTCTCCTCTCACAACGGCGTCTTTGGAAAGGACTGCTTCCCTATAGTGTACAGGTGATCGGCTCTCTCGTCGAGTTCTTTCCATTTTTATACCCACAAGGGGGATATGAATCCTTAAAGGGCAGACAAGATAATCGAAAAGCCCGTTCTACTTCTAAAACAGGCTTTATCTTAATACTACATGTATCATAGGTCATAGCGATACCATACACTGATTGCAGATGATTTGCAAGCCTGGACTGCTCACAAGGAGTCCAGGCCTATTTGGGGATTATGCGAGAGGTGCAGTAAGTTCAAGCTGAATGCCATCGGGGTCATTAAAGCTCAGGATGGTAATACCAAAGGGTGCCAGGTCGGTGATTTCGCCGTGAACCACTCCTCGTTCTTTGAAAAGGGCTGCCGCTTTGATGAGTTCGTCACGATTGGCGACGGAGAAGCTTAAATGATCTAATCCTACTCGATGCGGGCTAAAGCGATCATTTGCAGGGGCGAGCTGGGAATCCCAGGGGAGCGTCAGACCCAGCAGGATATTGCCATTCGTGAGTACAACTCCCGGAGGGAGTTCCGCCGCAACATGGAAATTGAGCAGGCTAGTATAAAATTCGCGAGAGCGGGCAACATCGGTCACGATCAGGCGGATGTGATGAATGCCAGAGGTGGTGATTTTGGTTGACATGTTGTTTCCTTTGCGTACACTAATTACTACTTGAGAAAGAGGGGGCCTCATCAGTGTATCTCATCAGAAGATATTCTGCCACTTTCTTAGGAGTGCCACCATTCTCCCACACACAAAAATAAGGGTGTCTACCACAAAGGCTAGAGAGGGGAATAGTTAATAATAGCGGCGTAATATCCTCCTATGCTAACAAATACATGCTACACTATTTTGTGGTAATAGGCCCAGATGCGGGGTGCCTCTTGCTCGTAGTGTATCCTTTTCGATCAAGCTCCAGAGGGGGTGCCTATAATATGCTCATTGAACCAGATAGCAGTCGTACCCCTTTTGCTTATCGCGCTTCCCAGCATGGATACAATGCTTTGGACACCGCCAATGGTGCCGAGGTAGTACGTCAAATGCGCCAGGACGCGCTGGTGATCGAGGCGATGGGAGGATTATTCTTAGAACATCCCGATCTCTCGCAGGTTAAATGTATGCTTGACATTGCTTGCGGTCCAGGGGAATGGGCTTTAGAGATGGCCTTTACTTACCCCGAAATTGACGTTGTCGGCATTGATGCGAGCCAGCATATGCTCGCCTATGCTCGCGCACAAGCAAAGGTGCAGGGGCTGCATAATGTCTCTTTCCAGGTAATGGATATCACAAAACCACTCACATTTCCCAGTGATTCATTTGACATCGTGAATGCTCATATGATCGCTTCCTATCTTGCCTGCGAAGACTGGCCGGATGCAGTAAAAGAATTTTTGCGTGTCGCTCGGCCTGGAGGCATGCTTCGCCTGACTGAATGCGACGAACCAGGCAGAAGCAATAGCTGTGCATATGAAACCATGAAGCAACTGTATGGGCGGGCATTTTCCCGCAACGGGCAGAGCTTTCACCCCTTCCTGGACGGTCCCCATCTCTGTATTACTCCTCTGTTGGAACGATTTGTGCGTGAGGCTGGCGGCGTCCATATTCGCCAAAAAGGGCATGTGCTCAACTACTCAGCAAAAGAGCAAGCGTTCTTCAGCAACTATGAGAATTTCAAGGTACTTTACAAATTGGGACAGCCCTTCCTTATCAAGATGGGGGTTGCAACGCAGGAGAAATTGGACCGGCTCTACCAGCAAATGTTAGTCGATATGCTCTCAGATGACTTCTGTGCCCTCTGCTATTTCCTCACCGTATACGCTCAGAAACCGGACGAGGCTTCCTAGTTCCCGCACAAATGGCGGCACTTTCTCTTCACTTGGCTCAAAATCATTGCAGTTCCCCTCAGAAGAGCAAACCGATGATGGCCGCGATGAGGCGGGGAGAGACCCCAAGAGCTAAGGTACCACATCGGTGTATCATATAATGGCATGTACCAGCTTCCAGATTTTCTCCGGTCTGAGCGGCATATCTATCATCTTGATGCCAAGAGGGGCGAGCGCGTCCAGCACAGCATTCACAATCGCCGGTGGAGCACCAATACAGCCCGACTCGCCGACTCCTTTTGCTCCCAGTGGGTTATTAGGCGAAGGAGTCTCAATAAAGTCAGTTACGAAGCTGGGGAGCTGCCCTGCGATTGGCAGAGTATAATCCAGCAGTGTACCGGTGAGAAGCTGACCATTTTGATCATAGGACATTTCTTCATACAGGGCCTGGCTGATACCTTGCGCAAGGCTCCCATGTATCTGGGCCTCAGCTAGATAATGATTGAGGACGCGCCCACAGTCATCCACTGCCACATAGGTCAATACCCGCGTCTCACCCGTCTCGGTATCAATCTCGACCACAGCGAGATGAGCACCGGAGGAATACGTCGCGCCCGGCGCACGAAAATCTCGCCAGGCTGCCAGCCCTTCGATAGGCGTGCCGTTCGCGGGATTGGGGGCCTCTCGCTCGATCTGCTCCGGCTGCTCCTCCACCATACGAGCCAACGTGCCCAGTTCAATTGTACGAGTCGGTACTCCCGGCACTATGACTCGACCATCTTCTATAGCAAGATCGGCGGGTGTAATTTCCCAGAGCTGCGCTGCAAGTTGTAAAGCCTTTGTGCGTACGGCCTCTGCAGCCAGCAATACAGCAGAGCCTGCCATCTGGGTGATACGGCTACCAAACGTGCCAATACTAAAGCCTGGCAACGTCGTATCGTTCAGACGAACCTCTATGCTGGAGGCAGACACGTTCAAGACAGAGGCCACAATCTGAGTAAAAGCGGTGAAGTGTCCCTGGCCGTTATGAGAAACTCCGCACTGTACGAGCACAGTGCCATCGCGCTGAATACGTACGGTCGCTGCTTCATGCAGGTTATTTGCCCCGGCAGCGCCACCGCCCGATGATTCGATAAATGTCGCCAGACCAAGCCCTAGCAGCCTGGTGCCAGCCAGGTCACGATACCGGCGTTGTTTCGCACGCCAGCCCTCATAATCAGCCAGTTCAAGTAAACGGTCAAGGGCAGCGTGATAATTACCGCTATCGTAGCACAGCCCTGTGATCGTCGTATGGGGAAACGCCTGGGGAGAAATAAAATTGCGGCGGCGCACTTCGGCGGGATCGAGACTCAGCTCGTGGGCGATGCGATCCATTGTGCGTTCCAGGATATAGGTAGCTTCAGGCCGTCCGGCACCTCGATAGGGAGCCGTCACGGCTTTATTTGTAAATACCCCTATTACCTTGCTCTCCACCGCCTGTACCTGATATGGGCCACAGAGCATTGATGGGACGCGGACAGGCACCATAGCAGTTGCGGAGGACAGAAACGCACCGAGGTCAGCTACGGATTGTATTTTCAAGCCGAGCAGCGTACCATTGTTCTGAAAAGCGGCCTCGATCGTGCTGATTTGCCCGCGCCCCTGCGACTGAGCTTGCAAATTCTCGCTCCGGTCCTCGATCCATTTGACGGGGCGTTGCAACCTGACCGCCAGGAGCGCCGCAATGATCTCTTCCCCCAACAGATTATTTTTGGCCCCAAAGGCTCCCCCCACTTCGGCATTATGCACAGTGATAAGGTTGCGATCAATCCCCAGGAACTTCGCTAATGTGTCGCGGAAGCGAAAGACCGATTGAGACGACACCCAGGCATGTAGCTCCCCGATTCTATCGTGGGAGCCACGCGCAGGGTCGAAATCGAACAGGCAAGCACGCGGCTCAAGTGAGGCAGGGGCAAGCCGCTGGTTGACGAGCCGCAGATGAACGACGCGATCAGCCTGCCCAAAAGCGGCCTGAATATCTCCCCAGCTTGCTTGCTGTGAGAACGCGATATTAGACTCGTCGTACAGCAGGGGAGCATCCGGCTCAAGAGCAGCTTCCGGGTCGGTCACTGCTGGCAGAAGCTCGTACGCAACGTCAACCAGGTCGCGAGCATCCAGACCGATGGCGTAGCTCTTAGCTAAAATTACCGCAACGGGATCTCCCACATAACGAACACGGTCTACGGCCAATGGTCGCCGCTCTGGCCTGTTCAGTCCCGGCAATGGAACAGTATCAAGGGGAGGCATATTTTTCACCAGTTCCGCCCCCTCGAATGCGGCGATTACCCCTGGCAACGACCGGGCTGCATCGAGCTGGACGCGGATAATCCTGGCGTGGGCATAAGGACTGCGCACGACTACCATGTGTGCAACAGGTTGCCCTGAGGGGAGTCTCAAGTCATCTACATAATGAGCCTGACCAGTGATAAGTCGGGAGTCTTCTCGACGGCGTTCTAATCCTGCTATTTGCATATATTTACTCATCCTGCCTCTCATAGCTCTCATGCGATCCTGCTGGTCTTATGGTAGCACAAGCGTGCCCCTGGATGTGCAAAGCCCCACGCGATGTATACCAGCAGCGCCGTCAACAATCCGCAGTGGAACCTGGGCCGTTCCCAGCCACCGTTTCAACCATAGAGGATCTTTCGGCGTGATTTCAAGCCAGGCGATACCCTGAGGCTGTACGGCATGGTGAACAGGGATAAGTCCTGGATACTGAGCAGAATTATCCCACTGCATAAAAAATGGGAGCCATCCTTCCGTAAGCGAGAGAGGCAATCCGGCGGCCTTCCAGGTCAGCAAAGTTCCGTCTGGCAGCCGCCGGGAGCGATTTTCTGGGACAAGATCGCGTTCCCTGGCTATCTTATCGATGGCATCCGTGCGCAATGACCAGCGGACGAGTCTGTTTCCCTGCTGTGTTTGTCGAAGTAATGCAGAGCCGAACGGGTTGCGCAAAGCTTCTTGCCTATCCACAATCCCCAGGATTTCAAAGTAGGTATCCCCTAAAGGAACGATACGATTTGCCGTTCCTAACCCAGGATGATAGCCACCATCAACTACTGTGAAACCTCGTGACTCTATCTGTTTTGTTGCAACCTTCAGATCTTGCACCCCATAGATGATTTGTGATAGGGTCAGCATGTCCCGGCTCCTTCGTATCAATTCTTCTGTTTTTGAGCTTGCCCCGGTTTCGTAGAGTCTCTACCACTTCGAGCTGAGGAGAATGGAAAACGTTTCAATGTAACGTAACGGTAACATGGACCATCCCGCCACCGCTCGCGAATACAAATCCAAGATCACCGCCAAGTAGAGCCATCCTTGTGTTGTCGGAATGGAGGTGATATCAGTGACCCATTTGGTATTGGGTGCTGCTGCTGTAAACTGCCGATGTAAGACATTGGGAGCAACCGGATGTGAGAGAGATCTCCTGGTCGTCAGCACTCGACGGCGTTTGCGCTTGGCAAACAAGGCTGCCTCACGCATGAGCCGAGCCACGCGTTTGCGCGAGGTCTTGCGCCCCTGCTCTTTGAGTTCCCGATAAATCCGCGGGGACCCATACCCTGCCCTGGTGCAGATCAAATACCTGCTGAATTGCTTGCGTGAGGTGAGCATCTTCTCGATGACGCTGGCAGGCGGGACGCTTGCGCCAGGCGTAAAAGCCACGGATCGCGAAACCTCAAGGACTCGACCCATGACGACGACGGGAAATTCCTGCTTGTATTGTTCAACAAACTGATCTTTCATCTGGACCGCCGCGAAAAGATGCTCATAGCTTTTTTAGTATCTCGCGCTCCTGTTGCAAGATCTCGTTTTCGCGCTTGAGGCGGCGATTTTCTTCTTCCAGCTCGGTTTGGTGTCCTTTGCCTGGAAACGCCTCTGTACCGTGCTGGGCCAGTTCCTTCCGCCATCCATGAATGGCCGAATCGGAGATACCCAGCTCGCGGGCAATCTGTGCTATCGGCTTCCCTGACGTTTGCACCAGTCGGAGGGCTTCCTCTTTGAATTCTTTGGTGTAGACCTTTTGGATCTTTCCCATGTGATGATCCCCTTTCTGATCTGATCGAGTATATCTCAGCTTTAGGGACTCTATCAAATCGGGGGAGGCTCACCTGGCTTCAATGGGTTAGAAAGGGTGTATGGAGGAGCCAATTGGATGCGGCGATCCGTGTCAAATAGTGCTTCTATTCAAGCCCAATGCTACCGATGCACCAAGTGCCGCGACAACTAGTATGAAACCGGTGAACAGGAACATCTCTCCCCCGCCAACTTTCTGGAGTACTACCCCTGCCCCGAAAAGCCCTAGTGGCCGGGAAACCTGACCAACGAGGCGATAGATGCTGTTGACCCTCCCCTGTAAGGCCGAAGGAATGAGAGCAATACGGTAGCTTACCCAGACGACATCCATGATCTGGTCAACCACGGCGACTACGGCCTCCAATAATGCCAGGAGCAGGATCGCCGGGGCAAAAGCATAGCCGAACCAGAAAAGTGCTAACAGCCACTCAGTACAGAGAAGAAGAGTGACAAAGGGCAGGCGTTTCCGTAGAAAAGGTGCAAACAATGCTCCCAAAATACCTCCAATCCCTCCAGCAGAAAAAATCAGGCCAATTTCTACCGCAGAGGCATGTTGTTGCTGTGCCAGGACGATGACCCCTAGATCGCCTCCAACGACGGCGAGAAGTTGTAAAGCCACGACGAGAGTCATCATACGCAACAGAGGTCGATGCCAGAGCCAGCACACTCCTTCTACCATCTCTTTACGGAAAGATGTGCGTTGTTGCTTTCCTGTCGGCTGAAAATCCATACGAAT
>DASTZT010000320.1:0-8717 GCA_035764225.1 Ktedonobacteraceae bacterium | reverse complement strand
CAAAAGCTTTTTCCGGGCCGCTTTCGGGTTCTTACCAATCATAACCTCAAAAGCTTTTTCCGGGTCATATTGGCAGAGCGAGAAGGAATATTTGCTCATTCCTATAAGCCATTGATAGGATAGAGAGATAGGCATTGATGCAGGTCATAGGGAAGAATTTCCCGGTGAATGGGCTATTTCTGGTTTAAAACGTGATATAATTGTGCCTTCCTGGGCTTTATTCCCACCTTAATAATGATTAATATATAATCTGTACAATACCATAATAGCCCAATCATCAACCGGCAGTGGATGCGCTTATTTGGAGTTATAGAGTTGACAGCCATCCATTTATTCCGTACACTTTTTGCTAGAGGGATTGACTCATGAAGCCTGCCATGAGGGAGCCTATTGATGAGCCTGATATATTGTCCCAGTTGTGATAAACTTTTACCTGATACAGCAAAACGATGCACTACCTGCGGCAGGCTGGTGGTGGCTTCAGCGTCCCAATCGCCTCTTCCACCCAATGCTGAATGGCATACATTTACAGATATGGAACATTCCCAGGAAACAGATACATGTGAAGCTCGCAAAACGAATCTTTTACCGGATTCCTATCAGCAGGTCACCTGGCATAAAGAGGTAGAATATAGCTCTAAGCGCGAGCCTGCCAGCCATTCGCCACGTCCTCCGCAGACGCCGCTAAGGACGCCACAGCCTCCATACTCATACCCACGCCCTCGTCGTCTGACGCCTGCGGTCTTTTTCTGGCTCTGCTTTGCGCTTTTTTTAGTGCTGATACTTGGTGGCATCTCTGGCATTGTGACAAGTCTTGGTCGGGGGCTGATAAACTCAGGGCACAATGGCGGAATTACTTTACAGGTCACGCCCAACGCAATCAATGTCGGCGGCACTATCACCCTGCGAGGCGCTCATTTTAGTCCTCGTGGCAGGATTGGATTGACCCGCGACTCTTCTATCCCTCTCATGGATACGGGAGGGAACGGAATTATTACCGCCGATACCAGTGGGAATTTTACTGATACCGCGATTGTCGATGGTGATTGGGGAAGCGGCCCACATACGTTGAACGCGGAAGACGCCATCACCCATAAAATTGCGACCTTTCCTATTCTGGTGATTGGACAAAATACCTCATTACGTCCGGCTCACCTGCGGCTCTCAGTAAACACGCTGGATCTAGGCTCAGGGGATCAGGCAACCAACGGCTCGAAAACGATCATATTGTCAAATCTTGGCGGTGGGCAAATCAACTGGCAGGGATTGCCGAACCGCTCCTGGTTGCAAATCAGCCCGGAGAGCGGAACGATTACCGGTGGGCAGACTGCCAAAGTGACGGTGGCAGTGGACCGCTCCAATATGCAGCCGGGATCGTATGATGCACAACTGCTTTTCAAATCAAACGTGGGCGACATTCCTTTACCGATTACAATGCAGGTTACGCCGCTTCTTCCTGGTCACGAGCCAGTATTACAACTGTCTCCGGCAGTGCTCTCTTTCACAGGCATTGATGGCGGCGCATCACCACCAGTTCAGGCGATCACTATTAGTAATCCCGGCATCCTCTCCCTACCCTGGACCGCAACGACGGACCAGCAATGGCTGAACGTCACGCCGCGATCTAACATAGTTAATCCGTCTGGCAGTGAAACCGCTATCGTGAGCGTTAATACCAGCACATTATTGCCGGGTACTTATCACGGAGTCATTACCTTTAGCGGTACAGGCTCAAATGCGGTGCAAGATAGCCCACAAAGCGTTAATGTCAGCGTCACAATTATTCCGGGCTGCACGCTCCAGATCTCGCCGAACCTGCTAGCGTTTACCGGCAGCTATCTGCAAGCAGCCCCCCCTCCCAGAACGATTAGCCTGGGAACGTCCCAAAGCTGCACCGCCCCATTGCAATGGAGCGCATCCAGCAACGCGAGCTGGCTGAATATTAGCGCAACGCACGGAGCAACTCCTGCAAAGCCCACTGTGAGCGTTAATACCAGCGGTTTGCTGCCTGGAGCCTATAACAGCGCAATCAACTTTAGTACATCTGCGGGAACCCAAAGCCTGGCGGTGAGTCTGGCAATAGGTCAACCAACCTCACCGATAATCTCCGTACCCTCTAACCCACTGACCTTCAATGGTGTGATAGGACAGGGCGTCCAACCTGCCACACAAACGGTTTCCCTCGCGAATACGGGAGGGGGCACGCTGAAATGGAGCGCGACGGAAACTACGACAACCGGTGGGGAGTGGCTAGATGTTACACCGGGCGATGGCACGCTCTCGGCTAACCAGGGCGTGAATCTGAGTGTGGTTCCAACGCTGTCAGGCGGTATGATACCGGGAACCTATACGGGTTCCATCACGATTACAGGCACTGACGCTGCTGGCAAATCTGCGACAGGAAGCCCGCAAGTAATTCCTGTGAGCTTAGTGGTTCAGGCGGCCTGCGCTACTACTGTGGATACAAACGCGCTCACATTTACCGGAGAGAGTAGCCAGTCTCTCGCACAGCAGATCATCACGATCAAGGCTGGAGGCGCTTGCACTAATGCACTCCATTGGACAGCAGCTACTGCGACAACTCCAGCTGGGGGAGCGTGGCTGTCGCTGGCCCAGACAGCGGGCACAGTTACGCTTACCGACCCTTCCACGCTGAGCGTCAGCGTCATTACGAACGATCTGGCGGCTGGTACCTATAATGGCACAATCACTATTACGACCAAAGATAGTGTCAGCCATGCCCAGATTGGCTCGCCCCTGCACATTACGGTCACACTGGTCATCAAGCCACCGTGTACACTGCAAGCGCCATCGGTCTCAACGGTGAACGCCGCTGCGGAAGCGGGAACGAATCCGCCCTCCAGCACATTTACAATCAATGTGACTGGAACCTGTGAAGGAAATGTCACCATTACACCCAATATTACGCTGGGAGCGGGCAGTGGTTGGTTGGCGGTCTCTCCTCCTTCCGCTACAGTGGCAGCCGGGGATAGCCAGACGTTTACCATCGATATTACATCCGCTTCGCTCGCGGTTGGATCGTACTCCGGCACAATCTCGCTGGGAGCTATCAACGGTGGCACGGCTATTGCTGGTAGTCCTCAAACGGTGGGGGTAAGCTTAACGGTGATGCAGCCACCTGCGCTGACGCTAAGCCCTGCCTCACTCACCATCAATGCCACAACAGGAACCGTGTCTCAGCCCTTCACCGTTGGCAATAGCGGAGGAACGCCGCTTAACTGGACGGCTGCTCTGAATACGGGAGCGCCCACTTTTGTCTCGCTCTCCGTAGGTACAGGCAGCAATCTTGCAGGAGGAGACAGTTCCACTGTCAACCTGATTGTTGATGCTACCAGCGCTGCTGGCGGCAATACCTATCAGGCGAATGTGACGATTAGCGCCATCGATCCGGCTACCGGCCAGGCTGCCAATGGTAGTCCGATAACGCTACCAGTGACAATTAACATTGCGGCTCCAGCTATGCAGGTAAGCGCGACGCAACTGACCTATAACGCGACTATGGGTGGAGGCAACCCTTCCCCACAAGCGATCACGATTACCAATATAGGAGGCAGAGCCTTAAGCTGGACGGCAGGAGCGCCATCACGGAACTGGCTATCGGTCAGCCCACTTAGCGATAGCGACGCCTCTATGGCCACATCAACGGTGACGTTCTCTGTTACGATCCGTAGCATGGGAGAGGGAGCGTACACAGCTACTGTGGCGATTACGCCCTCGGTGGGGATACCAGTCACGATAACAGTCTCGCTCACAATTACAGGGCCTGGGCCGCCAACTCCGATATTAAGAACGACACCGATACCGACATCTACGGCCCTATCGGTGACGCCAATCCCGGCTATCAAGCTCGAATCAGGCGTAGTCAGGCCCAGATAGTCCTATACACGTACAAGGACATTACGAACGGGCAAGGAAGCCACTTCTCCAACTCATCGCTCCAGCAATTCCCTCACTTTTGCAATCTGTCCCGCATCGTGAAGCCAGTCTTCTTTGCCGCTCTCGTCGGTCATAATAGGCGTTTCTAATAATACGGCAACATGGTCAAGACGGGGATCGCTCAGCAGTGTACGCAAGCCTTCCTCTGGAATAATCCCCTCACCCAGACGCTTATGCACATCGCGGTGACTGCCCAGCGCCATAGCGGTATCGTTGAGGTGCAAAACCTTGAGGAACGTCAGCCCGATGGTAGCATCAACATGCTGAAGCACTTGTCGAGCGGATTCTGCCGTTGAGATATCGTGCCCGGCTCCCCATAGATGAGCCGTATCAAGACAGATTCCCAGGCGATCACGATACTGAGGCAACAGCGCGAGAATAGCCGCGAGCTGCTCAAAACTATGTCCAAGCGAATTGCCTGCGCCAACGTCATTTTCTAGCAAAAGCATGACCTGCGGAGGCGACTCCAGCAACACGCGCTCGATCCCTTGCGCCACACGAGCAATACCTGCCTCGACGCCTGCTCCTTTGTGACTTCCGGTGTGAAAGACAACATACTTTACGCCCAGGAGAGCGCCGCGCTGCATAGTCCAGGCCAGGAGGGCGATTGACTTCTCCCAGATCGTATCGTCCAGCGTGCCGAGATTAATCAGGTAGGGGGCGTGAATGACTACGGGATCGAGATCGTATTCGCGAGCAATTGCAGCAAAGGCAGCATCTGCCTCCAGGTCAATCGTTGGCGGTCGCCAGCCCGTTGGATTGCTGGCAAAAATCTGTATGGCATCACAACCAATCTGACGAGCAACTTCGGCGGTTCTGACAAGCTTTGAATGCGTAGGCATATGGCGACCGATGCGCATTAACTCTGTTCCTCACTGTCAATAGGATCAAATGGTTGAGCAGGTAGGGTTGGGATCTGCTGTTCCGCGAGAGAGACACCAGGCAATTCTTCTAACGAGGTCAGGCCGAAGAGTTGCAGGAATTCGGCGGTAGTAGCAAAAAGGGCCGGGCGTCCTATGGTCGGGGCGCGCCCGATCTCCGCCACCAGGCCATGCTGGATCAGGCTTGCTAACGCTCGATCACTGTTGACGCCGCGTACGGCTTCGATCTGACTGCGCGTGATGGGCTGGCGATAAGCAATCACCGCTAATGTTTCCATAGCGGCAGAAGTTAATTTGGCGGTGAGCGGCAGGCCAAGCAGGGCGGCGATATAACGCGCATGCTCTGGCGCTGTGACAAGCTGAAACTGTTCGCCAAGCCGTTGTAGCCGGATGCCACGAGACTGATTGGCGAGATCCAGTTCCAGAGCCAACAGACCACGTCGCAAAGGCTCATCGCCCACATCAAGCAGCTTGCATAGTTCCGCACGCTCAAGTGGTCGCCCGGAGACAAACAAGAGGCTTTCAATGGCCGCCCCAAGCTGCCTATCGTCCGCTGCTAGCTCTGTTTGAGTATCAAGTACGAACCGTTCCATGATGAGCAAGTATACCATGAAAGGCAAGGAAGAGCCATCAGGATAGGACAATCAAAAAGCCAGAGAAATCATACATATTTTTTAAAGAAATTCAACAAATTGTTGGTATGCTATGTCGTGGCACACAAGTATCTTATGTTACTTGATATAAAAATAAAGCCATTTATTCCTGGGAGGATTTTTTGATGAGTATCACCAATTATGTAACATCGGAGGAATCGAGCGCGATTCCTGAAACAAAACCTGGACAGACGACACAAACCTGGCATCGGGCGATGCTGGGAGCTATATTGTTGTTAGCCGCTGGTTTGAATTTTCTGCTGGTTGATCGAGAGGGCTATAATAACACCTACTATGCGGCGGCGGTAAAAAGTATGCTTCAGAGCTGGCATAACTTTTTCTATGTCTCTTTCGATCCAGGCGGCTTTGTGACGATTGATAAACCGCCGTTGGGCTTCTGGCTACAGGCATTGAGCGCGAAAATTTTCGGTTTTAGCGGCTTCAGCCTGGTCTTGCCTCAAGCTCTGGCTGGCGTGTTCTCTGTAGCGGTACTTTATTATCTGGTACGACGTATTTTCGGCCCTGGAGCGGGATTGCTGGCGGCTCTCTTCCTGGCAATTACGCCGATCAGCGTGGTCGCCAACCGCAACAATATCGTTGATAGCACCTTAGTGCTGGTAGTGCTATTGGGGGCCTGGGCTGTGAGCAAGGCCGCTGAAACGGGACGCTTGCGCTGGCTTTTGCTATGCGCAGCACTGATAGGGCTGGGGTTCAATGTGAAGATGCTTCAAGCCTATCTTGTCGTACCAGCATTCGGCTTGATGTACCTGTTAGGAGCGCCCAGAAGCTGGTGGACGCGCATCTGGCACCTGGCTCTGGCCCTGGTAGTATTACTGGTGATCTCCCTCTCCTGGGCCGTTGCGGTAGACCTTGTTCCAGCTTCACAACGCCCCTACGTTGGTTCCAGTCAGACCAACTCGGAAATTGAGCTAGCTTTTGGCTATAACGGCCTGGAGCGCCTGACGGGGCTGGTAAGAGGTGTGCAGAGGAATGTTCAAGCGCCTGACCAGAGCAATCAACCGCCACAAGGGCAGGGATTTGCTGGCTTTCTAGGGGGAGCTGAAACGGGAAATCCTGGCCCACTACGCCTTTTTAATGCGCAGTTGGGAGGACAGACAAGCTGGCTTTTGCCACTAGCAATCATCGGTCTGATCCTGGCTGGTTGGCAGGCAGGATTACGGCTGCCATTTAACAGGCGACAGCAAGCACTGGCGATGTGGGGCATGTGGCTGCTCACGATGGGCATATTCTTTAGCGTAGCAGGATTTTTCCACACCTACTACCTGGTAATGATCGCGCCCGCTATCTGCGCCTTAGCAGGTATTGGAGTGGTCGCGCTCTGGCAGGAATATCAGCGCAGCAACTGGCGTGGTTGGCTGCTATCCGCCGCACTGCTGATTACTGCTGCGGTCCAGGCTATGATACTGCTGCCTTACAATGGTTTCAGCGAGATACTCATACCGATCATCCTGGGTCTTAGTATCCTGGCAGCGATATTGCTACTGGCAGCTCGTTTTGTCAGGCGTCTGCGTATGCGCCCGGCCTTGATGGCGTCAATCGCGCTTGGCATCATAGGGCTACTGATCGCGCCCCTGGTCTGGACTGCCAGTTCGCTGACGCTGCCCTCAACGGGACTTATTCCAAGAGCTGGCCCGACGGCATTCGCGGGTTTTGGCTTCCCTGGTGGTAGAAATGGCCGCAATATAGCGGGCCTCCCTGGCAATCCGTTTGCGGGCAATGTGGGGGATGGTCCATTTTCCGGCTTGCGCAGAGGAAGGGCAGGTCTGACACCAGGACAGGGAGCCAATCCTTTTTCGTCTACCGATAAAAAATTGGAGCAATACCTGCTAGCCCATCAGGGCAACGCTCGCTACCTCGTTGCAACTACCAACGCCATGTCAGCTTCCCCTTTTATTCTGGATACGGGAAAGCCTGTGATGGCTCTTGGAGGCTTTAGCGGCAGCGATCCAATCGTGGATGCGAACAAACTATCTGCGATGGTTACTAACGGCACCGTACGCTACTTCTTGCTTCCTTCCTTCAATTTTAACGGCTTTTCACCGCAGATAGGCGGTTTTGGAGGTGGTAGCACGCGGGAAATCAGCAGTTGGGTGAGCACCCATTGTACAGCAGTTCCGACCGATCAGTGGCAAACATCCTCTACTACCAACCCGACAGGCGGTTTCAGAGGCATCACGCAGCAGACATTGTATAGCTGCGGCAATGTCAATCCATAGAGGTAGATCGGATCACGAGGTTGGAAATCAGACAAAGCTTGCAGGCGTTGCGCCCCCTGCTGTTCTCAGATGCTGCTCGCCCATTGCGCTTTGCCTGCATTGGAGGCATGGCGGGAGCAATCCAGGTGAGCATGCTTGAATTGCTCACAAAGCAGGGGTGGAGCGCCGTTGTAGCGAACATTATAGCCTTTCTGCTATCAGCTCAGGTGAACTTCCTGTTAAACTCACTCTTTACCTGGCATGATCGCCGGGTGAAGAGTGAAGCCAGCAAACTCAAAATCATTTTTGTACGTTGGCTTTCTTTTCACGGCTCCATCGCGGGAACGGCGTTACTCAACGAATTAGTGTTTATCATAGCCAGCACTGTGATACCGACGTTGCTGGCTTCAATGCTGGGCATTGGCGCGGCGGCGTTGATCAATTTCTTCGTCTTTAATCGCCTTGTATTCCGACAACCTGTAAGCCAGACGAACGTACAGGATTCAGGGAAAAACAACACGAAAAGGCGTACAACGATCACTACAATCCGAACAGATAACGCATTCGCAGAAAGGATGTTCATCGCGATGGATGTCAAAGAAGAGCCTGTTCAGCACCTTGCGCAGGCGGGCCATCTTACATATTCCATTATCGCGCCCGTTTTTAATGAAGTAGAAACGCTACCACACTTTTACGAACGCATGGTTCATGTGATGGAAGAGATAGGAGAACCATTCGAACTTATCCTCATTAACGATGGGAGCACCGATGGTTCCTATGCAGTGATGCGGAAATTGCATGAAGGGGATGCAAGAGTGCGAATTATCGATTTTTCGCGCAACTTTGGGCATCAGATTGCGATTTCGGCGGGCCTTGATTATGCACAGGGGGAGGCAGTGATCATTATTGATTCGGATCTACAAGACCCGCCTGAGGTCGTCTCGCAATTGATCGCATGCTGGAAGGCCGGAGCGGAAGTAGTCTATGCTCAACGTACACAACGCGCAGGC
>DASTZT010000319.1:0-2085 GCA_035764225.1 Ktedonobacteraceae bacterium | reverse complement strand
AGCTTTCGCAACAACTCCCAACCAGAAACGAGTGGCTGAATGGGCAAAGCCGGGCGAGGAAATATGGAACTCACACCGGGTAGTCTTCGATTAAGGAGAAAAGACCGGTCTGATAGGCGACCAGGAGCGCATCATGTTCAGAGTGGACCCCCAGTTGCTCGTAAATATGCTGCCGATGCTTGCCTACGGTGGCGGGCGAAATACTCAACAGGGAGGCAATCATCTCTTGATTATGTCCCCGGCACATTAACGTTAATACTTCGCGCTCGCGTTTGGTCAGGGGACCGTTAATCTGATAGTCTAACTGCTGATATTGCCCCTGCAAAAAGGAAGATTGTTCGATGGTAAACAAGAGCCAGCCGCATACCTGGGTCAGCAAATGAACCACGGGGAGCGAGATAGAGGGCGCGTCCTTGCGGTGCGGATCAGCGGTAATGCAGAGCGTTCCATACATTTGATTGCCAAACTGGACAGGTTGGATCAAAACTGCCGGCACAGGAAGGTCGCCTTTCTTCATGATGCGACGCTTGCCCAGGCAGAGATGTGCTCGACCACCAGTTATCTGGCGTACTTCATTGCAGAGGCGGCTCAGGCCGCACTGCATCTGTTCGCAAAACACCTGGCCCAGTCTCAACAGAGAGGTGACAAGTTGAATTTCTTCCATTACACTGAGTTGGCCCTCGTTATGAGCGTTTGATGTTGAATCGAGCATTAAGGTCGAAAGAGTTTCTGTAGAGATTTCCATGATATAGTTCCTCCAGCCAGATAATAAAAAGCTGTCATTCTGGATAAGGAAACGCTCCTTCGCGCAAAATATCTATGTGACGCCAGATCACGAGCTTGATCGCTCTCCCCAGCATATGAGCGACTGGCAGGCATCTCACCAGCGAAGAAGGATTTCCAGAAAAAAATCCGTATTCACGGGAGTACTGGCTCTTCACTGACGGATCTCTCTTCCGTCAGGCATGGGAATAGGCCAGGATAGCTTTACCCGGCGCTTCTATCCGCATACGCTCGAAACGCGAGCTACGAGAGGTTTCTTGAATAGACCGGTGCGTTTCGACTGGCGATCAGCATGGCGCTCCAGCGCCGGTTCAATCAGGCGCTCTAGCAATAAGGGGTAGGCAGCCCGCTTTCCGCGCATAATCTGGGATACATACAGATATGTGTGAAACTGGGCCAGGTGTTTACTTCGTTGATAAATAATCGCCCGGTCTTTTTCTCAAGGAAAAAATCGACGCGGGCCATGCCAGAGAGGCTCAGGGCACGAAACGCCTGGATGGCCTGATACGTTTCGTCCAGCGCTCCGGTTTCGCGGGTACCTCGCGTCTGCAACTCGGCTGGAGTGCTACCAACAGGCCATTTCCCGCTTCGCGTAATACCTATGGGTACCGCTTCGTACTTGCGGGCATCGAGATAACCTATGGTTGATGCAGCCGAAGCAAGCGATACCTCGTGTTCCTCGGAACGTCCCCCGAAGAGGACGCCCATACGTAACTTTTTCCCCGTCGTGGTCATCAGAAATACTCCTTCCTGCAATCCTGCGCTAGTGAAGCTATTTGCCAACGACGACCATTGGTCTCAATATCCGAGCCATTCAACCTGCCATTGCTTACGCGCCTACAGGCAGCAACTTGTTGATTACGGGTAGTAACATCTGTCGGCTTTGGCACGAAAGGCGCGACTGTTGCTGAAAGTCTCAAGCGTATCTGTGACAATGATATAGAAAAATTTCTGTTTTGTCAATAGTATTTCTTATTAACCAAAGTATCAAAAATTTCTCTTGTAACATTAGTTTACAAACACCTGAAACCGTGGTATAGTTTTGAGAAGCGCACTCTCACAGACGCAGCCGGTCGGAAGGATTGAGCAGGTGAAAAGTCAGAGTCATTGGTATTATACAGCCCAGGAGGCCCAGGCCAGGCTTGGACTGAGCCGGGCAAAGTTCCATAAGATGGTCAGGCAGGGGCTGATCCCGAGAGTCGTCCTGCCGGGAATGAAGCAGGGAGTCTATCCGAGGCGCGATGTCGATGCTCTGGCGCTTTCGGTGAATGAGCCGGTTGCTCTTTTTAAGTT
The DNA here is from genome assembly GCA_035764225.1 of Ktedonobacteraceae bacterium. Taxonomy (GTDB): domain Bacteria; phylum Chloroflexota; class Ktedonobacteria; order Ktedonobacterales; family Ktedonobacteraceae; genus DASRHT01. The sequence continues at coordinate 9 of DASTZT010000319.1, read as the reverse complement.
TTCTCCTTC
>DASTZT010000318.1:0-4332 GCA_035764225.1 Ktedonobacteraceae bacterium | reverse complement strand
GCCACGATAGAGGGCAAGAGTGCCGATGGTAATCACCAGCGAAGGCAGAGCCAGCTTTGTGACGAGCAGGCCGTTAAGGCAGCCAGCGACAAGCCCAACCAGTAGCCCCACGCCTATCGCCAGCCACATGGGATAGCCCCGCGCCCAGAGTAGGCCCAGCACGACGCTGGTTAACCCCAATATCGAAGCAACCGACAGATCGATCTCGCCAGCGATGATGATGAGAGTCATGGGGAGCGTCATAATGGCTATTTCCATGATGTTGCTAGGAAGCGCATACTCCAGGTTAAAGCTGGTCAGAAAATAGGGCGAAAGCACGTTGCCGATCACAATACCAATCAGGAGTAAAGCTACAAGCAGGGCTTCCCAGGAAAGGAGTAGCGATGGAACTCTCTTCATACGTTTTTCCTCCTGGTGCGCATGGTGCGCCGCAACCAGCGGGTGATAAAGGCATCGAGGACGACAGCGCCAATAATGGCCGCGCCGTAGAGGGCCTGCAACCAGAACTGGGAAATGTTCAGAATGTTTAAGGCGTTTTCCAGCGTGCCCAGCACAATGGCTCCTAACACCGCTCCCAGGATTGTACCAGAGCCGCCGAAGATATTGACCCCGCCGACAACAACCGCCGCGATGACCTGCAATTCCAGGCCAGTGGCATTGGTTACATCCACAGTGGCATAGCGTGCGCCCCAGAGTACTCCCGCCAGCCCACAGAGCAGCCCGGACGCGGCAAACGCCCCGCAAACAAGCCGCCCCTGGCGAATCCCAATCACCTTTGCCGCTTCAGGGTTGCTTCCCACTGCATACAACTGTCGTCCGGTCTGCGAGGCATGCAGAAAATGCCCGACGATAATTGCGATGATGGCCGCGATGAGAATCAGGGCTGGAATGCCGAAAATCTGGGTTGTTGCCAGCGCCAGATAGCTGGTCGGTACATCAGAAGCATTGACCTGCGATGTGGTATTGGCAGCGATCACAAAGACCAGTCCCCGGTAGACGTACAGGGTTCCCAACGTGGCGACAATTGACGGAACGCGCCCCAATGAGACAATCAGTCCGTTGATCACGCCTAGCAGCAGTCCTAGCGTGCAGCCCAGCAGAATGCCCAGCAGCAGGTTAACGCCAGGAAGCTCTTTGAAGAAATAGGCCGTGACAAAAGCGGTAATGCCCACGATAGAACCCACCGAGAGATCCACGTTACGCGTCAATACTACCAGCGTCTCTCCTACGGCCACGATAGCGAGAATGGCAACGGAGAGCAAAATCTGCTCGAAATTGTCGATACGCAGAAAGCGCGGTGCCTGAAGTCCAACCACGAGGATAATAAGCAGCAAAACGGCCAGCAAACCCAGTTCGCGCACCCGGCTGATCAGGCCCAGCAGGCGTGCTTGATGCTCCTGGCTACGCAGCTTCGCGCGCTCCACTTCCCGGCTCGCTGTCGTCATGCTATTATCTCTCCTGACCTGTGGCGGCAAACATAACACGCTCCTGCGTTGCTTCAGCGCGTGAGAATGTTCCGGTAACGCGTCCCTCGTGTAGAACAAGCACCCGATCAGCCATAGCAAGCACCTCCGGCAGTTCGCTGGAGATCAAAATGATTGCTAATCCTCTGGCAGCCAGATCTGAGGCAATGCGGTGAACTTCGGCTTTGGCTCCAACATCGATGCCGCGCGTTGGCTCGTCCAGAATCAGGAGCGATGGGTTGGTCGCCAGCCACTTACTCAGAACCACCTTCTGCTGATTCCCACCAGAAAGGGCGTTGACCAATTGTTCCACTCCTGAGGAACGAATACGCAACTGACCGGAATAGTCATCCGCAATCTTTTGCTCCCGGCGCGGATCAATCAGCCCCAGGCGCGAAATCCGGTGCAGAATCGCTAGAGTGATATTGGAAGCGATGCTGAAGTTCATCACCAGTCCCTGGTGATGGCGATCTTCAGGGACATAGGCAATGCCATGCTCCATTGCCTGCTGCGGCGAGTGAAGAGAGACCTTTTTGCCTTTCAGCCAGATCTCCCCACTCTCAGCTCGATCAATGCCGAAGAGCACTCGCGCCACCTCCGTGCGGCCAGCTCCCACCAGACCCGCAAAGCCCAGGATCTCGCCCCGATGCAACTGGAAGCTGACATCAGTAAAAACTCCAGATCGTGTGAGATGACGCACCTCCAACACGACCTCTCCAATCTCCGCCTCGCCTTTAGGGAACAGGTTGGAGAGTTCACGTCCGACCATGTGCTTAATGATTTCTTCGATGGTCATCTCGCTGACCGGGGCGGTGATGATATGGGAGCCGTCGCGGAAAACGGTCAAGGAGTCGGCAATGGCAAAAATCTCTTCCAGGCGATGACTGACGAAAAGGACGGCGACGCCGCGCTCGCGCAGTTGTCGGACAATGGCAAATAACTCCTCGACCTCATGCGCCGAGAGAGCGGCGGTGGGTTCGTCCAATACCAGGACGCGCGCCTGGATGGAAAGCGCTTTTGCGATCTCCACCATCTGTTGCTCGGCAACGGAAAGTCCTTGCACTAGCGTATGAGCACTGAGCGAAACATCAAGGGAGGCAAGCAACTGATCCACCTCGCGATACATGCGCTTCCAATCGACGCGCCCATAGCGATCACGAGGGTGGCGGCCCATGAAGACATTCTCAGCCACATCCAGGTCGGGAAAAAGCATCGGTTCCTGCTGGACAACAGCAATACCGAGATCCTGGGCCTGCATAGGCGACCGCAATGCTATTTCCTTCTCATCAACTTTCACTACCCCTTCATCCGGCCTATGGATACCAGCCAGAATCTTCACCAGCGTACTCTTCCCGGCTCCATTCTCGCCGACCAGCGCATGTACTTCACCGGGAAAGAGGCGAAAATTCACGCCCCCCAGGGCCTGCACGCCACCAAAATGTTTGGCAATCCCTTGAAGTTCAACAATGGGTTCAACAAGCTGCATCACACGCTGCTCCTTGCGGGCAATCTTGACGGACGAGCTTCTCCACAGTACAATAGATGAATGATTGAAACGTTTCAATTTACGAAGAAAAAAATTTGTGCTCTCCAGAAAAAGGTCAGATAAAATGAACGCCCCTGTTCGCGCGCTATGGCCATGTTTTGCTAAATATGTCGGTATTTTCACTTATTGAAACGTTTCAATAGATGCAAGTGTACCTAACAAATTGCGCTCTTGTCAAGAGGATTGGAGCCTGAAGGACTTGATACAGGTTGCAGCGTCTGTGTGTGCCATACTATAGGCATAAAAATCAGCTTGTGATATTTCGCTCAACCGTTTCGTACAGGGCGCAAGACAAGGTGGTGCTATCAAGCATTGGACTGGCGTCTTTCAGATTACGATAGAGAAGAGGTAGCTGACACGAATGGGTCCACTATCAGGCATTCGGGAAGTGGCGAAGCGTGCAGGCGTTTCGCTTGGGACGGTCTCAAACGTACTCAACCATCCTGAACTGGTTGCTCCAGAGACGCGCCAACGCGTGCAGCAGGCGATTGATGAAATCGGCTTCGTTCGTAACGGATCGGCGCGTCAGTTGCGTGTGGGGACCAGCCGTCATATCGGCCTGGTCGTGCTTGATGTTGCCAACCCCTTCTTCACGGAGGTCGCGCGGGGCGTTGAGGATCTGGCAAACAAGGCCGGTTATATCGTCATTCTCTGTAATTCCGACGACTCCCTAGAAAAGGAAAATCACTACCTGCATGTCCTTGAGGAGCAGCGCACGCGGGGGGTATTGATTACGCCCGTGCAGAACGATGCCAGCTACCTGCAGCGGTTACGGCGACGCGGGATTGCCGTCGTGCTGCTGGATCGTCCAAGCCGTATCAAAGACCTCTGCTCAGTTGCCGTCGATGATGTGCGAGGAGGAGAACTTGCGGCAGCCCACCTCCTCGACATGGGACACGAGCGGATTGGTTTTGTGCATGGTCCGCTCAGCATTCGCCAGATCGCGGACCGGCGACGAGGCATGATGCGAGCGGTGAAAGCGACAGGGGTCGATCCTGGATCTGCGGTTATTGATATTGCCACACGCGCTCAAAGTGCGAGGGAAGGTGAGGAGTGCGTAGAGCGTTTGTTAGGCGTAGGGAGAAAGCCGACAGCCGTTTTTTGCGCCAATGATCTGCTGGCGCTCGGAGTGATGCGCGGCTTAATCAAGCGCGGGATCTCCATCCCTGGAGATATGGCACTGGTGGGTTACGACGATGTCGAGTTCGCCAGTGTTCTGGCAACGCCTCTCACCTCGATCCGGCAGCCCAAGTATGAACTGGGACGCGCCGCAGTTGAGCTTCTGCTTGATGAAGCACAAAACCCCACCACGCATCAGCATCA